>CAYPBX010000270.1:0-4427 GCA_964409075.1 uncultured Candidatus Obscuribacterales bacterium | reverse complement strand
AAGTAGAGAGCCAGAGAATCTTTTGAAGCCAAGCATATCGAACTCCCGGCGGCGCGTCGGCTCGGGTGTCTTGACCAGACCACCCTGCTGGAGGAGCAGGCAACAATGTGCTGTTGGTGCCTGCCAGTTTTCACTGACGTTCCCGGGTTTGTGGATTGAGGAGGGTGTCTATCAAGTACACCCGCCCGTCGTCGCTGCCGTAGAGGCCCACCCATATTCGGCGTGCCCGTTGGAGGCTCTCCTGCTGCTCCTGCCGCCAGCCAGCCTGCCTGTCCCGGTCGGTCTCTCTGGCGGCCGCAGCCATCAGGGTACTGCCCAGCTGCAGGAGTCCCTGAGCAGTTTGATCTGATGTTGCGCCATAGAGGGTTTCTCTAAGGCGTAAAGACTCTCTCACATGGGGGAGAGCGGCAGCCGGGTTGTTCTTGCCGTGAAAGTTGGCCAGGCGATCGAGGGCTGAGATCAGCCCAGGATGTCGGCCTGCTCGCAGCGCCCGGCTCTCCGTCGTAAGCTGGTTCAGGAGTCCTTCCTGCTCACCGGGCTGATTCTGACTCTCGGCAATGCCGGAAAGCCCCGTGAGAGCATTTGAGCGCGCCTCATAGTCTCGCTCATTGCCTGGTTGCGTAAGGGAGAGGATTCGGCGGAACACGGCAGCTGCGCGACCCAGATGCTGCCGGTCGCCTTCCCTTACCTGCCAGTTCCCTTCATCGTCGCGATAGTGGGTGGTCTGCGAGCGTGCAAGGCGTGTGGTGGCGAGTTGCTCTAAGACCGGAACGAGGGAACGATCCTCCCTCCCCACTACCCCCTCCTGAATGGCGAGCGCCCTCTCCAGGAGACGCTCGGCTTCCTGAGGCTGCTCGAGCCTGCTGTGCGCTCTGGCCATTGTTATCAGTGTTCTGGCGACATCAGGATGATTTCGACCGAGGACCTCCTCCTCAATGGAAAGCGCTTGCCTGTAGCTGGCGAGAGCCCGCTCGTAGTTCTCCCGGTTCCAGAGAGGAAAGTTATCGGCATCGGCTTCTGCGCGGCCCCCTTCGCCGTGGTGTGCCCAGGCCTGAAACAACCGTCTTCGAGCCTCGGGCGAGTCGGGTAGTGGTGCCCAGAGAAGCCGCCAGGAGTTGTTAGATTGCTGGGCTGCTCCGCCGCTCTCGACTGTCCTTTCTGGGACGGTTATGTTTTGCCCGGGCTCTGTTTGCCGGGTACTCAACTCCTGATGAAAGGGTGACGGCGGCTCGTCTGCTTGAAAGTGCTGATCGTTTCTGTCCGTCCCGGCGCGGGAAAGTTGAAGTTCGCCCATGGCACTGCCTCCTGCCCGGGACCCGTTTGCATTCTCGTATGGTACAGGCGATACTTTTCTGCGCCAATGTGCATTTGCACAGTTCGAGTCAGGGGCTGGCTAAGGACTGCTGGCGGTCAGGACCTTAAAGGGAAAGACTATTTTCAGTTCTATATCTGTCTGCTTCTCAGCGTACGATAGTCTTGAGCGCCCACTTGAGCTCAGATGGCGAGTAGCCGAAAACTGCGCTCACAACCTGCCGTTTCTCATTGAGAAAGATGAGAGTAGGGATAGAGGAGACAGCATATTTGGCTACCAGCTCTTTGTTAGCAGGGTCTGAGATATCGACCTTGGTGAAATTCACCTTGTCCTTGAGTTTCTTCTCTGCCTTATGAATGTCCTTCTCCATGAGCTTGCAGGGCAGGCACCAGTCAGCGTAAAAATCAAGCACTTCCGGAGTGCTTTGCTGCTTGCCTGCCTCGATTGCTTGCTCTTGTGTGCTGGCGGTGATCGGGAGCCTGGCGCTTATTAATGTTCCTTTCTCCTGGAGAGGGGTTGCCGCAGTCTCAAGGGCAATGATGCCTGTGAGCACTGTCGCTACAGCTACTACCAGTGTCAGGTCAAGTCCTTTCTTGATCGCTTTTTTGGAAACTTGCAATTGTCCTTCTCCTCTCCTTGCTCTCAATTCAACGGGGCTTTCCGGCTGGCGGTTTTATGCAACCTATGCTAGGGGCAAGCCGGCAGATGAGCCATGGGGATTCTACGGGGTGGGCAGGAAATTTAGGTCCAGGTTGGAGGTTGTCCTTTTTTTCAGGCCGGGATCGCCCGGGCGACCTCAGCCTGGGCGATTGATGCACACTACGTGAATTCCGTATTTACTCCCGGAGCTTGCGAGCATACGATTGCCGGCAGCTAGAACAGCTTACCCGCTAAACCTTGCCAAGATCTGGCAGAGGCTGTTAGGTGATTTGAATTGAGAGAGGTAGTGACATGAGAAACGAACTTGCTCACGCTGCAGGCAGGCAAGCTGCCAGCGCGGCTCTCTCCATCCATGTCCTTATCGCCTGCTGGCTGGGTATGGTTTTCGACGGGATGGACGCCTCAATCTATGTACTGACTCTCCATCCTTCTCTCTCCGAGCTGCTCAACACCGCCTCGGCCACCGAGATTGGCTGGCATGGCGCAATTGTGATGGCGGTCTTCATGCTGGGCTGGACGGTGGGCGCGATTGGCTTCGGCATGGCAGCCGATTACATAGGGAGGGTGCGCACGCTTATGGTGACCGTATTGCTTTATGCAATCTGTACGGGACTTTGTGCTACCAGTCATTCCTGGCAGGAGCTTGCCTTTTATCGTTTTCTGGTCGGCTGCGGCATAGGAGGGGAGATCAGCATAGGTGGCGTGATGCTGGCTGAGTTCTGGAAGGGGAAGGCGCGCCTGCATGCAACCGGCATTATGCAGACCGGCTTCTCCTGCGGGGTTCTCCTTCTAGCTGCTGCCAATCTCGTCATCGGTCATTTCGGCTGGCGCTGGCTCTATGTGCTTGGTATTCTGCCGGCGCTGCTGGCAATATACGTGCGCCTGAAGCTGGACGATCCCCAGGACTTCAAGGCTGTTCGAGCCGAGCGGCGACGCCTGAAAGGGGCCGGGCGGGAAGGGCTGGCTGGGGCCGACTCCAGGCTGTTGCGATCACCGTTTGTGCAACTGTTCAGCAGGGAGAATCTCGCCAGGACGGTTGTGGTCGTCATCCTGGCCTCTACGGCCTGTATCGGCACCTATGCTGTCATATCCTGGATTCCGGCCTGGGTGAACCAGCTGACCGGCACGCTGGCTGTGGCTGAGCGCAGCTATACGGTCATGGCCAGAGACCTGGGTGCTATTCTGGCGGCAGCTACAGGAGGGATCTTTGTCCTCTGGCTCGGCAGGCGGAATGCCTTCCGGATGGCATTTACCGGCGCGCTCGTCTCCTGTATCGCCATGTTTCTCACCGTAAAGGCCTTCGGCACAGGGCTCTTTGCCTGGGCGTTTGTAGTCGGGTTCTTTGTCCTTGCTCCTTACACTTATCTATTTATTTATGTGCCGGAGCTTTTTGATACCAGGCTGCGTGCCACCGCATTTGGTTTCAGCATTCAGCTCGGGCGGATATTTGCCGGCATTGCCGCTCTTATAGGCGGGCAACTCATCGGGCTTTTCGGTGGCTCTTATGCAAGAGCCTGTGCTTGCGTTTCCCTGGTCTACATTGTTGGATTGGTTGCCACCTTCTTCATGCCGCACTCCGACGGTGTTGTGCGCCTGGAGATGGACTCTGAAGGGGAGGATGCCGATGAGCCGCTCAAGGCGCCTGCAGCAGCTGGCACCAGGAAATAGAGTTTTGGGAATAACATGGCTCGCACACCGGCTGGCTCTGATTAATCCCTCTGTCCACCATACCCAAGAAGTTAACGCTTGTTGACGTGGGGCATTGTGCAATACTGACTTCTTAATTAGCGATCCGTGGGATTGGACGATACCAAGCAGCTTGCGTGTCCTAAAATACGCTTTCCATCCTTTAGGTCTGAGCTTTGAGGCACCCAACCGTGTTCCAGTCGCCTTCTGAGAAGGTCATCCGCAGACGGTTGGTGATTCCAGACGGCGACCGCCATCAGAGCTCCGAGTCATGTAACAGCAAGTGCAAGGAAGCTTTGCTCTCCGGGAAATGGTATCACTATGTCATGGTTGAACTCATCCTGAGCATATGCTTCCATCAATTTAAGGGGAAAGTTCCTTGTCTCCAGGTGACGCAGAGCCTTTTCAAGGGAATTTATCTTCCTCAGTTCCTGAATTATATCGCTCGTCATCGGGTGCCTGCCTGACAGTTGCTGCCACACTCATCATTCTATTCTATTGCTAAATGACAGCTCTTGTGACAAGAGGGGTAGTTCTGTTTGCTTTATTGCACGCTGTCATAACGATTAGTTTCATGTGTATGCGAAGGACATTGGGATTCTTATTGGAAGGGCAATAATTTCAGAAGCTGAATCACTCCGCTGAGTGGGTGTGGTTTCTTGGACTCTTCTCAACGGATCAAGTAGGGTGGAAGGCAGGATTCGTCTCCGGCGAAGGATGCTTATCCATCTCCTCACTCTCAACCTGTCTCAGGTAAGCCATGAGCATG
>CAYPBX010000269.1:0-4466 GCA_964409075.1 uncultured Candidatus Obscuribacterales bacterium | reverse complement strand
GCGCCCGTACGGACATAGGGACCGAAGAGTTTGCTTGCCTTGTTTGCCTGGCGAAATTTATAAGGATCGCGCACCATTATCAAGCGCGGGAAAGGCTCGTCATAAGTGATAGCCAGCCAGGGATATCTCTTGTCGTCCTTCAAGGCGACATTGTAGCGCGGCATCTGCTCGGCAATGAGATTGGCCTCCAGGAGCAGCGCCTCGCGCTCCGAGCTTGTGATCACAACATCTATATCGGCCACACGCGGCATCATGACTGCCAGTTTTGGACGGGACGTCCAGGAGGCAGGTGTAAAGTAGGAGCGCACGCGGCGGCAGAGGCTGACTGCTTTACCTATATATATAGCCTTCCCCTTTTTATCCTTGAAAATATAAACACCAGAGTGATCGGGCAGCTCCGCGAGCTTAAGAGCTATCGCCTCAGGTGGCAGGTATTCCTTCACCGGACAGGCGCTCCTTTTGACTGAAATCCTCTCCTGGCATGATGGCTTTCAATGCCTCTAAGAGCAATTGTACGCCGGTAACTGTGATGCCCGGGAGGCTCTGGTTGAGAGGCAAATTTCCAGCCGGCACGACCGCCTTTTTAAAACCCATGTTCAAGGCCTCCTTCAAGCGGCGCTCCAGCGCTTCTACAGGGCGAATCTCGCCGGCAAGCCCGATCTCGCCAATTACAACCTGCTGCGGATCGACAGACCTGTCCAGAAAGGAGGTCGCCACAGCTGCAGCTGCGCCAAGATCGCCGGCAGGATCGGACACATCGAAGCCGCCGGCTAGATTCAGATAGATATCGTGCCGGGAGAGCGGCAGGCCTGCCCGGCGCTCGAGGACAGCCAGGATCTGGAGCAGGCGGTTGTGGCTGAAGCCGTTGACCACTCGCCTGGGATTGACAAAACCAGCCGGTCCGACGAGCGCCTGGACTTCAAGCAAATAAGGCTGCGACCCCTCAAGCGGAGCAATTACAGCCGTACCCGAGGGAGACCGCCCCCCTCCTTTAGTCTCCAGGCGCTGCCTGAGGAAAAAAGCTGCTGGATTCACCACCGCCGCCAGCCCGTCTGATTCCATAGTAAAGAAAGCTATCTCGTCGGTGGAGCCGAAGCGGTTCTTGCGGGCGCGCAGGACCCTCAACGGTCCTCTTGTCTCCCCTTCAAACTGCAGCACGCAGTCAACCATGTGCTCCAGGACGCGCGGCCCGGCTACAGCGCCATCTTTGGTCACATGTCCAATTAAAATGAGTGCAATATCTGCAGCTTTGGCGGCCCGTAATAAGACAGCAGCGGACTCCCGCACCTGGCTGACCGACCCCGGGGCACTGGCAATCTCACCGTGGTACACAGACTGAATGCTGTCTACAATCGCAATCCGGCAACCACAGCTGGCAAGTGTCTTAGCCAGGCGCAATACATCCTGCTGCCCATAAACGGAGATCCTCTCGCTGCCTATGCTCAGACGCTGCGCTCTCATCCTCACGGCAGCCGGCGACTCCTCGGCAGCTGCGTAAAGCGTCGGCACGCCTGCTGCCTTCGCAATCTGAAGGGCCAGGGTCGACTTGCCTATACCCGGGTCTCCGGCAAGGAGAAGGACCGATCCAGCGACGATACCGCCGCCAACGACCCGATCGAAACTGCCCAGTCCGGTAGTCATCCTCTCTTCGCCCTGCTCGGGAAGTGCCCAGAGCAACACCGGCTCCAAACCGTCAGGGCTAAACGATAAGTCCGACTGCAGCTGTCTGGTTTCCGCCGGCTCCTCGACCAGGCAGTTCCACTGGCAACATTCTGTGCAACGCCCCAGAGATTTTGCCGATTGAAAGCCGCAGCTCTGGCAAACCCAGTGTGTCCGCAATCTTGACATCTCGGCCTCCATTGTCACCGCTGTCATTTTAACTTGACTTCAAGGCGGTCAATACCTAAGTTTTCTGGAGAGATTCACCAGGGTATCCACAATGATTAAGGCAGTCTCTCTTCTTCTGGCAGCTGGGATATGGGTAGCGGCACCCCTGTCAAAGGCACCTCTCCATAGAAGCCCGGACCTGTCAGCAAGCGCGGTGAGAAAATCCGGGTTGATCATCGCTCAGCAATACGACGGTGCCGACCCGCATGGGGAAGATCCGCACGGGCCCGATCCGCACGACGAGCAGCACGATCCTGGTCTGCAAGCAAATGCAAAGGAGAAGGAGCGCAAGGCCACCAAGAACGTCTACGGCGACGACATACCCAACACTCAGAAGCCTCAGCCTCCCTGGTGATAGGATCGCGAGCCAGCAAGATTATCGAAGGGGCGGCAGTTCAATCAGCCCTCACTTATAGTTGGCAACCTTACGTCAAAATGATTATCGAGTCTGCCTCAGCCAAGCTTGATAATGATAAAGTTGTCGGCGGGCTTATGCTCTAGCTTGAGATCTCACCGGGTTCATCGCTCCCGAGGCAATGTTTCAGTCACCGGGCCCGATTCTTGTCCATTTAGGACCGCTGGCGATTCGCTGGTACGGGCTTGCGATTGCTGGCGGCTTTCTGGCTTCGGTGTATGCGGCCGTGCGCCTGGCTCGTCGCTGGGGGATTGATAGTGACAAAATTGTCAACGGTGGGCTTGTCGCCTTTATTGGCGGAATTGTCGGTGCTCGTCTTTATTTTGTGGCGCTCAGCTGGCCTTATTTCTCGCTGCATCCCTGGGAGATCTTGGCCACCTGGCACGGCGGGCTCTCCATACATGGCGGGCTGGCAGGTGGGCTCGCAGCCGGCGTTATCTATTGCCTCTGGGTCAAGTTGCCGGTTCTGACCGCCTGCGACATTGCCGGTTGCGTCATCGGTTTGGGTCAGGCTATCGGCAGGTGGGGAAACTTTTTCAACAACGAGGCCTTCGGCCGCCCTGTGCCGCTTAACTTTCCGCTAAAGCTCTACATCCCCGAAGAGTTTCGCCCGCTTGCCTACCAGAATGTTGAGTACTTTCACCCTGCTTTTCTGTATGAAGCAATCTGGGATGCTACCGTATTTGCTCTGTTGTACTTCCTTCTGGCGGATCGTCTGAAAGACAAGCCAGGCATGCTTTTTCTTCTTTATGTGGCCGGTTATTCCACAGGCAGGCTGATCATCGAGCCTATCCGCACAGATAGCATCATCGCCTTCAATATACCTGTACCGGTAATCGCCAGCCTGGTTCTAATTGTGGTATCACTTGCAGGCTTGGCCTATCTCACGATCAGATACCGCTCTCCCAGCCAGAGCAAGGCACGCTAGAGATAAAATTAGATTTTAATCCCAAATTGCATGGCCTTATAATGATCAATGGGTTTAGAGCAGGCAGGAAACGGCTTTCCTGCCGCCGGTGAGCAAACCATGAAAATCAAGGTGGTAGTACATGAAGCTGAAGAAGGAGGTTACTGGGCTGAGGTACCAGCGATTCCTGGTTGTGCAACCCAGGGAGAGACTTTCGAAGAGCTGCTTAAGAATCTTTATGAGGCGATAGAAGGTTGTCTATCGGTGGACATTGAGACACCCAGGCATACCGATCGCCAGCGGATAATTGAGATTGCCGTATGAGGAGCCTCTCGGGTGCTCAATTATGCAGCTTGCTAAAAAAACATGGGTGGGTGCTTTTGAGAGTACATGGAAGTCACCATATTTTCGGCAAGCCCGGGCACAAAGAGAGACTGTCAGTTCCTATACACGGACGCAAGGCGTTAAAAGCCAGTCTGCAAAGGCACCTCTTAAAATTAGCATCCATACCCGAGGATGCTCTGTAAAGCAAATAGGATTGAGAGCTGTAGACTTTCCCTAATGGCGGGACTGGCAGGAGATGCTGCTTAAGCGCTGGTGGAACGTATCCCAGATCTCAGCATTCACAGCATTGTGCGGCTTCTGCCCCGAGAATGCCGATACAAGCCCCTCTATGGCAACTCTTGCCATGGCAGCGCGTGTCTCCACAGTAGAGCTGCCGATGTGTGGCACCAGCACCACGTTATCCATCCCGATGAGCTCTTCAGGCACATGCGGCTCATCTTCGAAGACATCCAGCGCCGCGTAGCCTGGCTGTCCTTCCCGAAGAGCATCTACCAGGGCCTGCTGATCGACTATTGCTCCTCTGGCTGCATTGACCAGTATCGCCCCTGGTTTCATTGCCGCCAGCTCATCCTTGCCAATGAGATGCCTTGTCTCATCATTGAGCGGGCAGTTGAGCGAAACGAAGTCCGACTCGGCAAGGAGCTCTGGCAGCGATACGCGGCGGGCATTCAGCCGATCTTCCAGATCCCCCGCAAGATCCGCCGACTGCTTGCGGCGGGTGTAGAGAACTTTCATGCCAAACCCGGCTGCCCGTCTGGCTACCGCCTGCCCGATGTTGCCCATGCCGACAATCCCCAGGACTTTGCCGAAAACATCCGTCCCCAGCAAGAGATCTGCTTCAAAGCTGCGCCACGAGCCTGAGCGCACGTAACGATCCGCCTCGACTATCCGGCGGGCAGCTGCAATGATCAG
>CAYPBX010000268.1:0-4474 GCA_964409075.1 uncultured Candidatus Obscuribacterales bacterium | reverse complement strand
CGGGTGTGCCTAGCTTCCTTATGATAAGTTCACCCGATTGAACGGCTTGGTCTCTGCTGCCTATAGGCGTTTTGCCGGGCATAGCCAGGCCAGGCGATGATACGATGAGCATCAGTGCGCTGACCGCCGTTATTATGGAGAGCTTCATGCTGAGTTCCCGGTCATGAATGAGAGATTAGTACATTATATGCTCTCTGCCTGGCGCGTAGCCCTGGCTCTTGTGATTGTTCTTTCTGTCGTGCTGGTGTTTCGCGGCAGTGCCTTATCCGCTAAGCAAGATACTGACGTTCACCCTGCGGCAGCCGAACCTGCAGCCGGGCAGAACACGGACGGCGAGTCTGGGGGGGCGGAAGATAGTGGTCTGGATGGACAGCAGCGCGCCCAAGATTTTTCCGAAAGCCTGGCTGAGGATGAGGACGCCGACGGCAGCCAGAGCCGAGACAGCGATGACCAGGGCGAGACCGTAACTGGAGCCGGCAATGAGGATGCGGCTGCCCATGCCGCAAGCGATCAAGATATAGCTGCCCATGCTGACAGGCTCGGCATCAAGATCAAGCAGGGCGGCAAGGAGGGGGCTGTCGCAATACGCTATTCTGGCTCGGCCTATAGGCTTGAGATGAAGCTCAAGGGATCCAACTGCTATGCCTGCTTGAAAAATCTGGAGCGGAAGGTGAACCGGCTCTGGGGCATCGAGAATGTCAAGGTAGAACGCCCCGGGCCTCGTTACGCAGGACCCTATGCCAGCCCGCCGTCATCATGGGCAGAAGCAACCATGGAGTACTATCCGCAGGAGCTGTCGCTTAAAAAGCTGCAGGACTTTCTTCAGTCCCAAGGTTATAGCAGCTACGATCTGGTCGACAAGTTACGCTGACAAATACCACTAATTGTTGTCGATTCGGTTCTAGCGCTTTATCCCTTGGATTTTGACCAGTTCACACACGACACACACCAATGCTAATACCTGCCCACACTACTGCACACGCCGCCCAAGTGTCTTGCGCGAGGGCCCCGGGCTACACTCGCGCATAGGGCAGCTTGCAGTGCTGTGCGCAGTTTCCATAGAGCATGCCTTCAGCAATCCAAGCGATTGTTCCTAATACTTCCATTATACATACATTCGTATGGATGTCAACCCATCAGTCGATCACTTTTGCTGAAAGAGGGTATTAGGAGGGCTGAGTGGTTTTGGCGATGATCCTATAACAGCAGCCTTTGTAAACGACAATCAGGTTCTTGCCGGCGGACAGATATCTGCTCAGGTCCGGGTGTTTGCGGGCCAATTCGAAATACTCCTGACTGGCAAAGCGGACCGTCTTCTGGTTCCCGTGCTTTCTGGAGTCGAAGAGGCTGTCGACCCAGATGCCGGCTTTCAGATAGAAGGTCTTGTCGAGGACGAATTTGACCGGGCCGTTTGCCTCACGATGGTTGGCCAGGACAGTTGTGCTTGCCTGAAGCTCTCTCAGCGCCTTTGCTTGTCTGACTGCGCTGCGGCGCTCATCCAGGGATTTGCGGCTTGAGCTTTCGTGGTCTTTAGACTTTGCCCGATAGCTATATGCGCTGAAGGAACCGGCTCCGCTCTCCTGCCTGAACCGGTCGCCAATACGGAAACCAGCCTGGGCCTTCTCTTCTGCCCTCATGTCAAAGGATTGATTGGCGCCAGGCTGCCGAAGCGCTGAGCCTCGGACAGCAGCTGAGCGCGACCAGAGAGGCGGCGGCGATGCAGGCAGCCTCTGGAACGTGCTGGCTACGCGGTTGTCCTCGCTTGGATCGGTGGAGAGAAAGGAGGTATATGCTGAGATGATTCCGTAGCGTTTCGACAGCGCCACAATCTCATTGATCATCTCCTGTGGTCTGCCCCTGTCCTCGGCCAGCTCTGTCAGATGGGCGATGCGCCGCATTGCCCACAACCTGGGCAGGCTGGAGTTGTCCGTACCCGTTTCTGGAAAGGTGAGCGGGAAGTTCAGCGTCTTGCCTTGAGCACCGACACGCCCCTCTATGCGGACGTTCGCCGGTCCGGAGCCTGTGTAGCGCCCGACCAGGAGCGCCTGGCTGCCGGCAAATATGTCGTTGACTGTACCGGGGTAGACATCCTTTACCTGGACGCCGCTGTAGCTGATGCGTACATCCGTCAAAACTGGCTTGGCAATACGCTCGCACAGGCAGGAGAGGGCGAGCTCCAGATTTTCTCCTGGCTCTATATAATCGCTTGACCCGCGGTTCTCGCGTGCCAGCCTGTCTAGAAGCTTGCTGTCGATCTCGTAACCGATGCCGAAATTGAAGAGCCGAATGGGTCTGGTCGAGTTGAGGCAGCGCGCCAGCTTGGTAGCATCTTTCTCGCCGACGGTCGGCTCGCCGTCTGTGATGAGAACCAGGAAGGCAGGCTGGTCGGATTTGCTGCTCAAAAGCAGCGAGCCTGTCCTGAGAGCATCTTCTATATTAGTGCCGCCGCGTGCCTCCAGGCTGTCTATATAGCGGCAGGCAGCTTCTTTGTTGGCTTGTGTTGCAGGCTCGAGCGCCTCGGCAAACTTCTCGACATCGGTGTTGAATTCGACCACATTAAAGCGGTCGCCGGGGACAAGCGTGCCTACAAAGTGTTTCAGCGCTCTCTTAATCTCGATGATCTTCTCGCCCTGGACCGATCCCGAGGTATCGGCGACAACGACAATCTCTTTAGCGATCCCTTGAGCTTTGCCCAGAGCCGGTGCTAGAGCCAGGAGGAAGAAGCCGTCTTCCGGCCCTGTCCTTTGAGCAATCAGGTTGGCAGCCAGATCGCGTGCTGAAAGCGAATAGTAGAGATGAAAGTCGCGCTCGGGAGAGGTATTCTCAGCCGCATATTCGGCTGTGGCAGTGGTGGCGCTCTCCTTGCGGCTCTTGATTATGTGACTTGGAGACCAGATTGTTGCCAGACCCTTCTGGCTCGCGAGCTTTACCTTTATCTTCACATCATCGATGGCGGAGTCGCCTGCCTGCGCGCGCAGCGGAAATCTGTATTTGAGCATGCCATTTTCTGCTTTGAGAATCTGCGTATACTCCAGCTCAACCTTTTTGGTGCCTCTGGGCGGTATGGGAAAGATGCGCGCGCGCACAGTCTTGTAATCGGCATATTCAAGCAGTCCCGGATCGACCATGCGGGCTACGATCGCCTCGTATTGCCGTCTGGCGTCAGCCGCTGCCAGGATCTTGCCCTCCACAGGCTTGCCGTCTATGTGCAGGGTGAAGGAGCTGAATGCAGCATCATCGGGAAGCGGGAAGAGGTAGGTTCCAGCCAGGACAGAATCGGTGTCGTTGGCGAAGAGCTGGGATATGTGCGTCCTGGCGACCTGATCTTTTATATTGACTGTAACCGACTCTGACTGCAGGTGAATTCCCTTGACGACCGTGCCTTTAAGCAGCGGGCGACCAGGCGGTGAAAAAGTGGGTGGGTGGGAGGCGGGAGACTGAGGCAAGGTCCGATTCGGCACGACCGGATCTATGAATATGAATCCGGCGGCCCAGATCGGTGTGCCCATGATGGCTAACAGAGCTGCCAGGATTAGAAATGTTAACCTCAATGATTTCATGGCAACCTGCCTCCAGAGGACTTACCTTGACTTGCCTGGTGCTAGCAGGCGGTGGGACCCGGTGCGCTATAAGCAGCCACAAAACCAGCGCTGCCGGCTTATGCTCTCCAGGCGTATTGACTCCAGATTAGCTGCCTCAGCGCTTATGCGCTCCAGGAGTAACAGACAGCCGCAACTGGGGTTAACCCCAGTTGTTTGGCTTGCCGGTTGGGATACACTACTTGTGGGGCGTTGTCGTCCCGCAACAATCGATGAGACACCCGGTGGCGCCTAAGAAACGTCTGCTCTGGGCAGAGAGTCGCAACGGCCAGGATGGCCTTGTCTTTCAGCGCCTATTCTGGGGGGCGGCAGCTGGTTGCCTGGCCGCGGTTGTTCTTGGTGAATCACCATTTCTGGAGGCTCTGGAGCTGAAGATGCTTGAGTGGCGCTACGACGTATCGGCTAGCCTGTCGGTCGCGCCTTCTGCCCTGTCCTCCTGGGGTGGGGGACGGCAGGCGACAAGCAGTGAGATTGTCCTGGTGGCTTTTGATGATCTTTCTCAGTTTGATCTGGGCATTGCTCGCTTCAACGATCTACGCTCGCAGGCGGTGCTGGCCAGAGCGCTGCAAAAGGTTGAGGCAGGCAAGCCAACTGTAGTGGGGATTGATCTCGACCTGCGCGGGGCGGTCAGCCCCGCGCTGGTGAAGCTCTTTCAAAGGCACAGGAATGTGGTTCTTTCGTTGTTTGGCAGCCTGGAGGGCTCGACCGATCTACCTGCTCCCGAGCTGATGCGACACGCAGCAGCCTACGGCTACTGCTTCACCATGGCCTGCCCTCATCAGCTCGGCGCCGGATCGCCCGCCTTGGCCTGCTTCGTCTTGGGGCAGCCGCTCATGGCGCACTTGTACGAGGTCATGGCGTCGCCCTGACCCTGC
>CAYPBX010000267.1:0-4474 GCA_964409075.1 uncultured Candidatus Obscuribacterales bacterium | reverse complement strand
TTGCCTACACCATTTCCGTTGACTATTCCAGGAACCGTATCTGCGCTTACAGTAAGGGGAAAAGCCTGCCCCTCGTAAAGATCGTCGACGGTGTCACCCGCTCCTGCTATTGCGGTAGCGGTAATCGTGTCGTTGTAACGTTCAAATAGCACGGCCAGCATATGCTGCAACTGCCTGGTTGCCGTTACTTCTATCTGCCCAGGATCGTCGGTAGTCGGAAGAGTAGCAACAGCCGTAACCGTCGTACCTTCAGTCTCATTGTCTACAGGCCAGCCGTCTGTCTGATTGCCGGCAGCAATCTGCAAAGCATGATACTCAGCACTCTCGGGCTCCGTACCCAGGGTCTTGGCGCCACCTATTGCCGCCGCATCAACTGCATTTTGCAGCTCGCCTTGAGCCATAACTATGTGGCCAATATCCACAGCAATAGCACCCAGTGCCGAGCAAATTAGTATCAGCCCACACAACAGGACAGCAGCAAGCGATCCGCTTGTGCTGCGATTTCGATGCTTTCCGTCTCCTCTCTTCCTGCTCATTGTCCTGCATCCCGGAACATTTGCTCGAACTGTTGAACAACGCCCCTTCAATACCTGGCAAGCGTAGCGGCCATAACCTGACCTGCCGCTCCATTCAGCCCAACACCCCGCCGGGACAGCGACACACTGCCACTGCCACGAATGAAATTCGACCGCCAGAACAAACCAGTTACTTCACTAGTAATTGTTGATGATCCACTTCCAACAAATCAATTGGAAACCGGACCTGGCGGACTATACAGTTCCCCTGGCTACCCCCAAACCTCTTGATAATGTCATCCGGTTGTCACGATACATCCGTAACATGCTGCCTGTAGATAACGGACTGGCAAGAAGAGACGGGGGAGCAGTGTTCAAGGCGCCGGCGGTCTGCTCCTGCCCCAGGCGCTCATCAATCGCCAGACCCGCAAGGAGGCACCGAAGCTTCTCGCCACCCTCAAATCCCATGTGGAGGCAATATAGGGAATTACTGGCAATTGCCAGAGCAAAGCGGTAAAGTGAGACGGACCGCGGCGACGGGGCGCTCCGCTGGGGCAGAACAAGAATGGCCAAAGTACTTATTGTTGAGGACGATCAGGATCTCGCCAATATGGTGCGTTCTTACCTTGTCTTCGAGCATCATGCAGTGGAGATGGTGGGTGAAGGGGGCGAAGCCAACGATCGGCTCAAAACCTTTGCCTACGACCTTATAGTCCTCGACTGGGGTCTTCCCGGACTGAGCGGGTTGGATATCCTCAGGCAGTTCCGCTCCCGAGGCGGCACTACGCCAATTCTCATGCTTACCGGCAAGGATACCCTGGTAGAGAAGGAGTCCGGCCTGGATGCCGGAGCGGATGATTACCTGACCAAGCCGTTTCACATGAAAGAGTTCGGCGCCCGGGTGCGCGCGCTCTTGAGGCGGGCGGGCGGCCGACCGACCGAAAATATCCTGGCAGCAGCAGATCTCACTCTCGATGTAAGCAAGTACCAGGCAGCCAAATCCGGCAAGGCAATTGCCCTGGTGCGCAAGGAGTTTCAGCTCCTGGAGTTCCTAATGCGCCACCCAAACCAGGTATTCAACGCCGAGGCTCTCCTAAACAGGGTCTGGCCGTCAGACTCTGAAGCAACACCAGAGGCTCTGCGCTCAACCATGAAACGGTTGCGAAAAAAAATGGATCCAGACGGAGAGATAATTAAAACAATCCACGGCGTTGGCTATATCCTCGAAAATTCCTGAGTTCCTGAACCTTACCTACCTGAAGCTTGGTCACCAGGGCTTGATTCTGGTCGGCTTGCTCCTGACCCTGGAGCTATCCTTTGTTGGCAGCCTATATATGCTCCTGGGCGATGCAGAGCTGGAAGCCAGAAAAGAGGCGCATTCCAAGGAGATCATCGGCAAAACCCAGCAACTGGTGAGAATGCTTTATGATGTCGCTATTTCCCTGGAAAAGTATGGACAGACCCGGCAAGCATACCTGGAAGAGCGATATCGCGATCGGCTCCAGGAGATCAACTCAACTATCGCCTGGCTGGAAGAAGCGCTTAAACCCTATCCCGAGGATGCATATCTCTTTAAGGGGATAGAGACCAAAATAACAACAGGTCTTAAGATTCTAACTGACTCGCTCGACAGGTTCGATCGCGCCCCAGAGGTGGGCGAACATGTAATAAGAAAGGCACGGCAGGAAGTTCAGCCTTACCTGGACGGGCTTGTTCCTGAATTGATGGACTATTTGCGCAACCAGAGGAGAATCGTCAAGGAAAGCCCCGAAAAGCAGCGACAGTCCCGCCAGGTGACCAAGAGGCTGCTTGCCATCGGGATCACTGGCAATGTGCTTGTGGCCCTCATACTCGCTGCTTACTTTACAGGAGGCATCACCTCGCGACTCAGAGTCGTTCTGGAGAACACAGAGAGGCTGAAGTCGGACAGGCAGCTCAATCCCCCCGTGCCAGGCAGAGATGAGATAGCCGAGCTCGATTGCGAGTTCCACGACATGGCGGCGACCCTTCAGGAAGCAGCGCGCAAGGAGCGAGAAATCATAAAAATGCGCCAGTCCTTCGTAGCCATGGTAAGTCATGAACTCAGGACGCCACTGAGCTCAGTGCGCGGTTTCCTGGAGCTTCTCGAGACAGGAGTTATGGGCCAGATCTCCGCTGAAGCCAGATCGGGCACAGAAAGGGCACAAAGGAGCGTCAATCGACTGATCGGACTGATCAACGAGCTGCTGGATCTCGAAAAGATGGAAGCCGGAAAGATTCATGTTGAGCCCCGTCCGCTTCAGATTCAGGAGATTCTGGACAGCTCATGTGAGGCGCTGCGCGAGTTTGCGCTCGAACATAAGGTGCATATAGACATGCCCTCAATAGACTCGACAATAACCGCTGACAAAGACCGCATGATACAGGTAATGGTGAATCTCCTCTCGAATGCCATCAAGTATTCGCCTGAAAATGAGACCGTGCGAGTAACCGTCGAAGAAGAGCCCCAGCACATTCGCCTGGCAATCTCAGACCAGGGTCCAGGAATTCCACCTAAATACCACGATCTCATCTTTGAGCGCTTTCAGCAGATGGACGGCTCCGAAAAACACAGGAAGAAAGGCACTGGCCTGGGGCTTGCGATCAGCAAAATTATCGTCGAGCAGCACGGAGGAACCATAGGGGTAGACAGCAAGGAGGGTGAGGGCAGCACCTTCTGGGTAAGACTTCCCAGATAACCTCGCCGAGCGCACCACTGCCGGAACATGGATGCAAAGCTAGTGTCCTCGCTCTTTTTGCTTGCCCCACCAGCTGGTGGGGCAGCCTGCTCTTCTTACTGCCGAGGAGGATCGATGTTGCCAGACGAGATATCCAAGCCAGGAGAGGCTTCGGTCCTCAGCCACAAGGATGTAGGTTAGGATCTCGCCGATCTCCTGAACAATGCGCCCAACTGCCTGGTTGACGCGTGGCACAACACCACACTTGGTGCAAAACTTTCCCTTGAGCCTGCCTCTCTCTGCATAGGTCATCCCACCGGTGGGCGCTGGGCGACCGCCATAGAACTGCAGGGCGTAAAGCTCATCGAGCGTGTAGTTTGGTGCTTCGATAACACCGGGCTCTAGCGAATCCGTGGCGTTCATGATTCAAAACTCTCCCAAGTGAGGTCATACGACACCGGCCCATGCCGAGCTGTTATAGGCGCAAGTCCAATTCCTGTATCAGGCACTGTCTCTGCCATCCGCTTCGCGTCCCTCCTGATCTGCCGATCGAACGCATCGCGTCTCAGACTAGCAGCGCAATCAGGCAGGTTGAGGTCCTGGATGTGACAAATTCGGGTCAAAGGATAAGCAAAGCCGCTTCCTGTCCCAAGCAGCACAGGCCCTTATTACCTGCCGGTTGTTGCTGGTTGGGGTGTGGTGGTGGCAGGTCTGAGGTATCTGTCCATCTCGCTGATCATCAACCGGGCAAGATCTTTCGCGCCGGCAGATGATGTCTCGTCATCCAGAGTACTTTGATAGGAACGACGGCGCACCTGCAATATGTTCTCTGCCTCCAGCTGATTGATCCGGCTTCTACCTGACTGCCTGATCTGCCCCATCACCATAATACCTGTCTTCTCATCATCAATGGTGCGCGATGCCAGCTGCATTACCCAGGACCCCATCAATCTCACCCTCTCGTCAGAATGGCTGAGCACCGCTTCCCTGATGATTCGCGCAACCGGGCTGTCGGCGGCAAAGGCTCCTTCAGCAAGCCCATAGCGATAGATAGCCTGCACTGCAGCTGCGGAGTTCTCCCGGCTGGCAGCATCACCAGCCCGCCTGACCGCTTCACCCAGAGCCCTTGCATTTGCCTGCTGATCTCTTCCCTCGGCCGGTCGTACACCCCTGATATCATCGAGCAGGAAACCGAGAGGCCTGTCAGCTGCAGCCTCAGCAGATTGAACGATGGCAGCCGCATCCCCCCCGCGCGCTTTCAGC
>CAYPBX010000266.1:0-4477 GCA_964409075.1 uncultured Candidatus Obscuribacterales bacterium | reverse complement strand
GAACAACAATATTGGTCCTTGAAAACAGCTTCGTAGAAATTCAGTTGTCTACAAAATGGGGGACACCCCAAATCTACTGGTTTGATTGTGGCAATGTCACAGAGCTGAAGGCTGACGGTAGCGGTATATTGCGGTCGAAGGTTTTTCCCGGGCTCTGGATTCATGAGAAGGGCTTGCTGGAGCTGAATGACGAGCTGACCAGGAAGGGGCTCGACCGCGGTTTGAGATCGGCAGAGCACAGGAAATTTGTAACCAGCTTGTCAATCCTCTGAATTGTAGTCTTCGAGATGACTGATAAACGAGTGCAGCACCTCATTTGTCTCTTTCGTTTCCGGCAGTGAAAGCCTTAATCAAATAGTAAGTTCCGCCACCGAAGAGCACGGCCCCTAGAAGGACGCCCAAATTTTCCCCTGCTCCATACGCGCCTGTTCCGATGGGCGTTCCGCGCGCTATCCAGGAAGCCAAGATGGCTCCACCCCAGATGAACCCAATAAAACCAGCGATCCAGTAGCGCATACAAGACTCTCCTTGAATATCTTCATTCAGGATGGAATTATTGTATTGGACTCCGGTGGCACTGTCCAATGACTTGATTTGCTTTGTGCTGAAATCTGCCAATGATTCTCGGGGGTACTGGGGTCGGTAACGTTCCACTCTGTCAAAATTTCTCGGGAATCCTCACTTCATACCAGCCGTGTTCAACAAGTCTGGTTATGCATTGTGTGCAGGGTTCGTCTGTCAGCTCAACTCCTGGCAGCAGCTTCATCTTACCGTCCCGCAAGTAGCCGCGCATGGTAGGTAATGCCTTGCCGCAACCAATCATCTTGAAGTTGAAATTGCGGAGTGCAAAATCGCGGATTGTCGCTGCCGTATCAGATGGTCCGTCAATCATGAATTGGAAGCCGTCTCCCAGGAGGTACATTCTGACTTCTGGTTTCTGCGACGCCAATTCCTGGTTCTTGAACACTCGAGCGGCAAAGTCTGTAGCAAATGCGCAGCGACTCTGATCATCTGTATCGACAACCATGTAGAGCCGCACCGGCTGTGACTGTACCTGTGCACGGGAAAGTAAGGCCCCGGAGCAGAGCATGCCCAGGAGAAGGAGAAAGATTGGGTTCAGCAAGCGCCTCATTGTCATAAAGTAGAACTCCTTTTCAGGAAGACGAACTTATCATAGCTTGGCGTACCGGCGGCGATGTGGGGACGAATCTCTCTAAGCACTGTCGTAGGGAAGAGTCGCGGCATGTACGCCGCGAGTCCGCGTCAGCCGTGGTACATGAACTTGGCGCCGGGGCATAGAAGGCGTCCGAGGTGTTTCTGGTTGCATTTAATCTTTCCCGGACAATTTTAGGTTCGATTTTGAACTTTTTAGGGGGCTGCTTCGTTATACGGAGTAGCTGCCGATGGACACTCTTGCCATGAAGCAATGAGCTTGAGCAGGTAGCTCTGACAGTAGCCAGAATGCACCGGACAGATAAGTTACCCCAGATGACAGTTAATGGAGATAAATCAAAGATGAAATTACGACTAGTATCACTTACGGCTCTTGCTTTCGCCATTGTAGGGCAGACCTTGTACACAGGTAGCGCCTTGGCTGAGCCCTTCACAAATGACATCGAGAACGATTTTGCTCTTTCAGCAACTGCTGAGCGGATGCTTCCGGAAGACTCCGAAGTGGCATTCGGAGAGGCAGGGGTGAGCAGGGACGGAACATCTGCGGGACCGGCCCTGTGCCGGAAGGGTCAGGGTGCTTGCAAGTTTCCGAAGGGACTCGCGAGACTCGAAGGCGCGAACAGCCTGACGGATGAGCAGCGCGAAAAGCTTTACGAGCTCAAGGGCAAGCTTATTGAAGAGGCAGGGCCCATAAAGAGCAAACTAGCCTCTTACAAGCACCAGATGCGGGGACTCTTTCTCGATCCTGCTGCTTCAACAGAAGAGATCAAAGCATTGAGTCGCAAGATCACAGAAGCGCGTGCAGCTATCGCTGATCTGAGGACAGATAATATCCTGGCAGCCAGGGCTCAGCTCACAGAAGCCCAGATCAAGGAGCTGAGGCAGAAGACGCTGCTCAGGGGTCCTCGAAAGGGGATGAAGCACCGTCGTCTCATGCGCGGTAGCCTGCCTTCCCGCAGCACGGCAGCCGGTGAGGATGTGGCCGATGATGCTTGATCGTGCGTGACGACTGGTTTATAGGGACAGAACAAGCCCTGCTCGGGGCTTGTTCTGTTTCAGACCCCGCGGCGTCAAACCTCTGCCCTTAAGGGCGAGGTGCTTATTAAGGAATGCGGCAGCGCTTGAACCCCTACCGGATCTACCGCTGAAAAACCCCGGCGTTAATGGGGGGTCTTCTCGTATGGCATGAACAGACAATTGATTAAGTGCTTCGGCCAGCAGCCTGGTGGTGTCTGTGTTTGTTAGAGTGATTTCTGCAGGAGCTGGGCACAAAAGCGTGAGGAGCGCAAGACGTGAGCAGACAGGACGACGAAGAGTTCCAAGAGCTTAAGAGCTGCCTGCAAAGGCTTGAGCAGCGCTTGTCTCGTGTTGAGGAAACTCTTCGAGAACTTAGCTCCGGTAAGGGAGTTACAGGTTTATCAGCTTCTTTTGAGGTCGATAAGCTGTCTGTGACGAATCGTGAAACATCAGCGCAGGACACCTGGCAGGAGAGAGCTGGTTTAGTTAGGTCGCAACTGGAAGGGCCCTCGGGCTCATGGCCCGCCGTTGTTGGATCTGAAGGAGTGCAACCGCAAGCCAATGAATTGCTAGAAGGACAAGGAGCCGGTATTATCAAAGAGACAGGACAGGCTCCTTCTGTCTGCCCGCCTGGTGGGATTGAGCCTGACCATGTACCTAGCGAGATTGATCGTCGAAATGAACGGGGCATCAGGGAAGATCCTCTGGCATTGCCATGCGCTACCGACAGGGATGTCCCTGTAGGCGCCGGCGAGTTCTCCTCAGAGTCTTCGGCGAACCGTGGAAGGCTTCCTCAGTTTCTCTTGTCCTCAGAAGGGGCGGGCGCAGGGACTGTGCCCGCCAGCAAGACAACACCCCGGGTTGAGTCGCTAGAGACCAGAATTGGTCTTTACTGGCTCAACCGGATAGGTGTTGTGAGCCTGGTGATCGGCGTGGTCATGCTGATAATGTACTCCTTTCAGTATTTCGGGGCGGCGGCAAAGCTGGCCACCGGATTTTTCACCGCCGCTGTCCTTATCGGTCTGGGCGAATGGATGGAGCGCCGCCGCGGATTCACCTGGTATGGCCGCGGGCTAATGGGAGGCGGCTGGGCGCTTGCCTACTTTACGACTTATGCCATGCACTTTGTTCCTAACGTGCGCATCATCGACAGTGCCGCCGTCGATGTTGGATTGCTTGTGCTCACGGCAGCTGCGGCAGCATGGCATTCGGTGATAAGACGCTCTGAAATTACTGCCACCATGGCTGTCGTTCTTTCCTTTGTGACCGTCCCCATGGGCTGGATTGGGTTTTCGGGAGCGCTGGCATGCTCTTTGCTGGTGGTAAGCGCTGTTGTTCTTTCCGTGAGGATGCAGTGGTACAAGCTTTACCTGCTAGCGGTGCTCGGCTCTTATCTGGTCTTTTTCATTCTGGTTCAGAACGGTATCGCCGTACTGCCGGTGTCCGAGGCCGTGAAGTTGTGGATTGGCGTCTTCTACCTTGGTACATACTGGTTGGGCTACAATGCCGCGCTGCTCTTCCTTGACGATACAGACCAGACGAATCGCGCGTGCCTCATTGTAGCCACTCTGGTCAACGCGGGCGCTTTTCTGAGCGGCATGGGATATGCCCTTGGAGGACTTCTTTCAGACCGACAATATCTGCTTTTTTTCGGACTCGCTGGCGCCTATGGTGGCAGCTGCTGCTTACCGAGATTGAGGACACACGGCGCACTTTATACGGTGCATTTGTTGATCGCCCTGACATTGGCAACAGCAGCCCTTCCTTACTTTCTCAAAACCGATTCGTTGATGTCCTTCTGGGCTTGCCAGGTAGCGCTTTTGGCTTTTGTGGGGCTCCGCTACCGCATAAGAGCCATGCGCTGGTTCGCCTGTGTACTGGGCTGTGTGACAGTGACAGTGTTGCATCTCCTTTGCCATCAGCTATTCATCTCTAACAAGCTGGTGGCGGTCGGGAGCATCGCCATCCCGACAGCGCTCATTCCCGGAACTTTCGGAATCGCTGCTTTTGCTCTGGCGGCTTATGTTTATCGTCTGCCTCAGTTTCAGCAGCAGGCAGGAGAGATCGAACGAATGACATTCTTTCCTCTGTACTCCCTGATGGCAGCATCGCTGGCCTGGCGCTTGCCGCAGGCTACTCTTGCCCTTAACGGATCGGAAGTGGAAGCAAGCTTTCTGGGTCTGATTTGGGCAGCGGAAGGAGTGGCTGCGTTGGCGCTTGGCTTTGCTGCAAAATCAATATGGTTGCGCGGGCTCAGCGCAGTCCCTGTTGTCTATTCTGCCCCGCT
>CAYPBX010000265.1:0-4521 GCA_964409075.1 uncultured Candidatus Obscuribacterales bacterium | reverse complement strand
TGGAAATCAGCCTGGCATGCGCTGGCTTTTGCAATCATCTCTATGAGAAAGCTCTCTGTATACACGGTCCGATATGCTTCTGGCGTGAAGTGGATTACCTGACCCGGGGCGCCTGCTGCCTCAGGCAGAACCAGGCCCAGGTCGGTGACGGACAGCTCGGGTGCATCGTCTGCCCTCTGTGCCTGGCTGAGCGCCAGGACAAAGATAAGCCCTCCGGGAGCCAGGCCGCGGCTTTGTCTGGAGGGCCATTCTTCAGCGCTTGCCGCTCCCTGGCTGTCGCAACTCTTTAGCCAGCGCTCAAGCGCCTGCAAGGAGAGCCTGCAATCGTAGGTGCCTGCAGTCATCGACTATCCTGTGGGTCATTGCGGGCCCTTTTTTTTCGCGAGCGGCCAGGCTTTGCACCTGTCCGCCTCGTCCGGCTGGTTGTGAGCGACTCTGCCTGAGGAGTTGCCTTATAAGTTACTGCTTGAATCTCTTCAAGAGCAGTTTTTTTTCGTTGCTCAATCTGCTCAAGCAGGTTGCGCCGGGCGGTCCATGCCTGCTCCCTGGCTTGATCGGCAATCTCGTTAAGCTTTATGCTTGCGCTTTTGGCTGCTTCCGCCACTGACTCCTGAGCGTCAGCCCAGACCAGCTTGAGTTGTTCCAGACTCTGCTTCAAAAGATTGGCGACCGCATCCTCTAGGCTGGATTGTATGACTGTCATCTCGAATTTCATCCTTTCGATGAGATTCGTCTGCTCAAGGACCAGCTCTTCTTTCAGCAACTGGCTTGCCTTGAGGCGTTGATTGCACTGGCAGTTGAAGGAATCTATGGCGGCGTCGAGCCGGCTTGCCATCTCGCTGGTCTTTGTGATTAGAAACGCATGGCAGCTTTTGCCTTCCTGGCTCAGAGCCTCTGTCAGGTCAGCCGCCAGGCCTGATAGCTCAGATGAGACCTGAGCCAGAGGAGAGGCGATTTGCGTTGCCAGGTCGTCTGTACTCTCTCGGCAGTTGAGCCTGTTAGCTTCAACAGCCTTTTCAAAGCAATCTTTAAGCCGGCTTTCTGCCGCACTGGTAATTTCAGTTGTACGCTCGCTTAGCTGGACAATCTTCTCAGTGAGACGTGCATCGCACCGCCGGTTGAGCTCATCTAATGAATCTGAGGACTCGGAGTCGCCTGCGCATATTCTCTCTATCTGGGCAGAGCTATGAGCCTCGAGGATGTTGGTGCTCTGCAGATAGGATTTGAAAAGGGTGGTCAGCATCTGGCGCTCCTCGGTACGAGTTTCGACCAGGTAGTTGTCCATCATCTGCTCGAAGCTTTTTATGGCAAAGCTCATCTGAACCTGGAGGTTGCGCGCAGATTCCATGTTCTTTTTCTTGAGAGCGAGGCCGGCGCTCTCGTAAGCACTCTCATACTGGTCCTGGCTGTCGGAGAGGAACGAGCTTAGCTTCTGTTGCCGCGAATGCCTAAACTCTTCCAGCGACTCCATCACTCGTCTTGACAGCGAGCCTAACCTCTCCTTGCTTTGCTTGAGATGCTTTTCGCCTGCAAGCATCTCCATCTCTACAGCCGATCGGATGCCCGCCAGGCTTGCCTCCAGGCAAGCCTCTATGTCGGCTTCAGCCTCTTGCCGGCTCTGGCTTATGCTGGAAAGCGCGGTGCCAATCCGCTGATGGACAGCCTCTGCCTCATCCTTGGCGCTCCGGCGGAGCGACTCCTTTTGGTTGTGCTCTAGCTCTGCCAGGCGGGCGGCGCCTGTATCGTATATTTCTTGAAGCTTCTTGCCGGCAGGGTTCATCTATCCTCAGCTATCTATGGAGAGTCTCGAGCTGCCGTAGGCCTTTAAGGTCATTGCAGCTGCTCTTCCTTCCTCCTCTAACTCTTGTGTCTGACTCTTCAGGCGGGCGATCTTTGCTTGAAAAGCTCGCTTGCCCTTCTCGATCTCGGACTTGAGCTCTGGAACCTGTCTGTCGATCGTCTCCAGGGCCGCCCAGCGGAGCGACTCGATGCTGTCCTCCACATTTTGTGCCTGGGCGCGGAAGCGGGAATCGGCATCGAGAGCTGCCTTCTGCATTCTTCTCAAAAGCTCTAGACCCTGGGCAGTAAGCCTGGCTGTCAGCTCATCTTTGAGCTCAGAGCCTGTGCGTTGCTTAAGATTCGTAGAGGCGATCGTGCGGCGCAACGATTCAGACAGCCCTGCTTCGAAAGCTGAGGTAAGTGCCTCCAGTCGCCGTCTGTAGTCCTGCTGGGTCCTCCTGACCGAGCCTTTCAGTGACTGGTTGAGCGCCATTAACCTTTCTTTTGAATCTTTAGAGCAAGAGTCGATCTGGGCTCTGGCCTCTTCAGCCTTCAAAGCCACATTTTCTCTCAAGCCACTGCTAATCATCTGTGTGTGCTCACTCATAAGCTTGTCGAAGTCTGCGCTCAGGCTGGATACCTCGTCCTGCCAGCGGGTCAGGTCGGCATCCAGGCGGGATACTTGCAGGTCGACTGCCTGAAGGATTGCCTCTTGCCGTTGCGGAGACCTCTCAAGCAAAACCCGGAGCGTTTTATCAGCTGCCATGCTCAGATGCTGCCTTGCTGATTCGGCTTTGTTGCTGAACTGGCGCTCGTGCGTGCGCAGCTTGCCGGCCAGCTTCTCCTTCCAGCTGCCGATCGTCACCTTGAGCTCTCCTTCCAGCTTCTCTGCTTCACTTTTCAGGGCCGATTCCCTGACTAAGACGTGGCTGTCTATCTCAGCGGCACCTGCCTGGCAAGCCCTGGTTATCTCTCTAATCTCATCTTTGGCGTGCCGTTCTATCGCTTGCCGGGGCTGATCGAGTATGCTGGCTATGAGCTTCAAGGTCTCACTCAGGCAGCCGGCAATCTGCTCTTGAATCTCCTCCTCCTGAGCTTGAAGAGACTCCCGCAGCGACCGTCCGGCTGAGGCGATGGTCTCAATCTGCTCCTTCTTCCAGTCCTGAATCAGGCTTGTCAGCCGCTCCTTGTTCCTGTCAATCTCATACAGGTCAGTCTCGACAGAGATCTGCAGGCGCTCCTTGCCCTTCTCCAGCCTGTCGCGCAAGGATTCCTCCAGGCCTATGCTGTAGACAGACAGCTGCTCCAGGCAGCTGTTAACCGTGCGTGATAGATCCTGGGCGGCTCTGTCAAGCAATGCCAGCATTTTCTGGGCTGCAGATTCGAATTCGCCTGTAAGCTTTGGCTTTCGCTCTTTCATTAGTCCTCAGCCCATGTAGCTGGTCGGGAGAGCCGTGCTCAGAGTCCGGTCAGTCAGTACTTCTTCAAGTAAGGATTATCCTTACCTTAGATCTAGTCTTTCGCTAAGCCACAGATCTAAGAGATTAAATTGCATGCCAGGGTTATGCCACTTTTGCTACTTAGCTAAGCGTGGCTGCAACAAGCTTAAATGTCTGATAAGTTTTTCAGACCTCAATCTCGATATCGTCGCCTTCAATGCGTACGGGGTAGGTGGTGATTGTGGCACCGGTTGGCGGTCGCAGTACTTTGCCTGATGAAACATCAAAGGTCCAGCCGTGCCAGGGACAGGTAACGGCTGAGCCGTCGAGAGTGCCGTCAGCGAGCGGTCCGCCCATATGCGGGCAGGTATGGTCCGTGGCGTAGATTGTGCCGCCTACATTGAAAAGCGCAATCGGCTTACCCTCGACCTCAACGCAGGAGCCTTGTCCCTCCTCTAAATCGCCTGTCTTTGCGACCTTTACATAGCCTGCCATTGCATTCCTCCGGGCGCTTGTTGAGTGGCCTCTATTATCTACCCCCATCTGCAAAGTCGTTGACCTTCACCATCAGTATCTTCAATGTGCTTCCCTCCATGGCTTCTGCTCGGACTGACGTAAGAGATAGCCAAGCATAGGCAGGAATACAAGGGGAGGTTGGTAAAAAGGTCTCGCTGTGGGCAGCCGGAGCAGCTACTCAAACTCCGGTAGCTATCAGTTGCTGCCAGCCCAGACTGGACCGGGTGCTATCGATGCTGGAGCCCCAACTGTATAGGTGCCGATAGCGCCTAACTCCGCTCCAGAAAGAGCCAGGTTGTACTGGTTCCAGCTTGTGCCTGCCGGTCCGACGAATCCCATGGTGCGGTCCTGATAACGGACAGCGCCATAGCATGGAACAGCAATGGAGTAGGGCGAGCCAGCCGGGTTTATCTGGACCAGAGCTGGCGGTACTTGGCCAACGAGAGCTGCTGCGCCGATCTCCTCCAGATCTAATATCCCTGGAAAGATGCCTTCCAGGCCGAGGAGCTGTAGCGAGCTTACCCTTACTCTAACTACCACTGCTTCAGGCGTCACGCTTGTCTCCACGCTTTCTGCATTGGGCATTCCGAGTGCTTTCAGAAGAGCATTGGCTGTTTGTGTTGCCACTTGATTCAGATCTAGACTGTTCCTTCGGCGCAGGCCAAGCCAGGCATATTCGTCGAGGCAGCGATTGGCGGTCTGGCTTGCGACGACTGAAAGCTTTTGCTTGTACACGACGGATAATCCGACGTTGGTGATCATCAACACGGCTAGCACCAGAATTATC
>CAYPBX010000264.1:0-4528 GCA_964409075.1 uncultured Candidatus Obscuribacterales bacterium | reverse complement strand
GAGATCATGCCTAGTCTCGTGGGCTCGGAGATGTGTATAAGAGACAGAGAGAGCACGCACGCGCGCAGCAAGCTCCTCCATAGCGAAAGGCTTGGTTAGATAGTCATCGGCGCCGGCGTCCAGCCCGGACTCTTTGTCGGCAAGCGCATCCCTGCCGGTAAGCATGAGAATCGGCATCTGCCCGCGGCTTGCCCGGAAAGATTTGACAATATCGATGCCGGTCATGCCAGGTAGCTGCCAATCTACAATGGCAAGGTCGAACTTATAGAAGCGCAGCATCTCCTCAGCATCTCTGCCATCGTAAACCTCTTCTGGCGCGTGATGCTGGCTGCGAAGCTTGTCGGCAATAAAGGAGCACAGCTCCTGATCGTCCTCAACGATGAGAATCTTAGCCACGGCGCTCCCCCTTCGCTTCTGCCTGTAAGGTAGTTCTCCTGACAATCAGGATCTTCCTTCAGGTAACATCATTCCCACCGGCAGGGCTAGCAAATCGTATTCGATTCGCGCGCCAATCGTGATAGGCACTAATCCTAAACTGTCAGAATTCGGATCACTGATGTCCGGCTGATCGACAGTCGTCGGGCACTGAGAGCTCCTTCAAGGTTGATATCAGATCGTGCAGTGAGCGCCCCCAGCAATCCAATTTCCAAACGAGGTCTGCCGCAGAACCACAAACATCCCATTCTTCTTGACTCACTGTTGATATTACCTTCTGCACATTATCACTGCGTCGGCGTCCCAGACTAGTTTTTCGAGGCTCAATACACTGCCCGCATGTGCCCCTGTCAACACTTCGTGTAAGCCTTACGACTTTGGTCACGCTTGACTCGGGGTCGTTGTGGTTCGCTATTCCTTCAACGTGCAACTCTTACATTTGCAACCCCCTGTCAGTTTTCGATGGCGTCCGATATCGCCAGTTATGTTTCACCTTGGCTTGGCCCGGATTGCCTTGGCTCGCACGTCAAGCTTTACCGCTTCCGCGTCACGATTTGTTTTGCGCAAAAGCTTGGCGTAATTTTCCAGGCCTGTTGCCAAATCCGGATGATCCGGACCCAGCGCCTTCTCCTTTATTTGCAAGGAGCGCTTATACAAAGGCTCGGCTTGAGCGTACTGGCCTTGGTTATAAGCTGCCGTGCCAGCGTCGTTGTATTTGTCCCACTGTGTCTTGTCGGCTGCTGAGCAGCCTATATTTGTCGTCGAAAAGCAGACAACGAGTGACGCAAGTAGAATGCTGGTAAACCTGTGGTTCACGGGTTAAGTATATATCCCATGGAAACATAATCGAGTGTCTCGTAATAAATACTATGTTTTATTGCCGAATCGCGAAAGCTGGAAAGCCTTGCTGAGAGAGATTTTCAAGAATAGTGACAAACCTCACTTAACAGCCGGTTTTTGCAATAACTCCTTTTGGGGTAGGCAAAATTAGGCGATTTCATAAGTTTGCGTGAGCTGCTTCTTCGATTGCGCTGACAACCCACTCGTTGAGACTCTTGTTTTCCGATGCCGCTGCTATTACCGCTGCTTCATGCATCTTGGGATCAAGCCGTACATTGAATCGACCAGAAAATTCTCGAAACGGATTAATACCCTTTTCCTTGCACATGTCGAGGAAAACCTGTAGTGACTTGCGCCCCTTTGCAATCAGCCCTTCAATGCTGTCAGCATAAAAATCAGCACCACCTTTTAAACCCAGAAATTCTCCCCGAATCATTCCAAGCTCCGGATCGAGGGAAACAATAGCCTTATGACCATCAATTTCGATCACGTTCCTCATGGCTTTACTCCGTGGCTTTCCAGTGTTTGAGCCTGCTTATCGGTGACAGCCTCTTTAGCATGCGACCCATACAGCTTCACCAGAATGTTGACAGCTTCTGCCCGCGTCATCTGCTTTTGTGGATGCAAAAATCTCTTCTCCTGCCTTTGATCGTAGGGATTTACAGCAAAACTCTGCTCTAGTACTCCTGCCTGATGAGCTGTCGCCACCCACTTGCGAGCCCAGTCGTTAACATCACCCAGATCCTTGTAAGTTCGATCGCCAAACTGCGTGGCTTCAGGATTGTAACGCAGGTAGTTGTCCATCTCTTGGCTCGACAGACCTTCAGCGCGACTGCGTTTGCCTGAGAAAGTGCCGTACATAACGGCAAACTCTTCGCGAGTGATGTTTTGCTCGGGCTTAAACTCCTTGCCGGAGCCATCTCGCAAGTTATAGCCCTGCACTAGATACGCATTCGTCGCGCCTTCGATATCTGCGTAGTAGCCATGATCCGCCGGCACATCTTTATAGGTAGGCACATCCGGACTAAAGGGTTTGATCTGGCGAACGCGGTCCATCCAGCGCGTAAAGTCGGCCCTGGTCACAGGATCGTTAGGGCGGAACTTCTTGTCCTGCGCAGGGTCAAGTATTCCCGCCAGAGCTGCTGTCTTCAGGCTCGGCTGCAGGCGTTCCTCTGTGTCGCCAAGGTCAGTAAATGCCTGAGCAGGCTCAGTTGCCACCTGCTCGGGAATCACCGCTGGGCTTACAACAGACAGCTGGCTCTTGTCCACCTCAGTGGATGTACTTTGCCGCTGCCCCTGCGCTCCTGCTTGCGCAAGCCCGGTATCCACCACCAGGACCTGGCGGCTGTTCAATCCAACAGCATAGGACACAAAAAAGGCGTCCACGACACAGAGGCACGAGATGAAGATGCTGGTAGGCTTCCACATGTGCTACTCCAGGGTAACAAAACTGACCTTATCATCGTAGTCTTTGAAATCGTCGCGTGTCCGCTTGTATGACACCAAGATGTCACTTTCATTGTACCTGTCGCCTGCCGGGCGTTCTGTAGCCACTATATTTAGTGTTAAATCATGCCAGCCAGATCCACTCCTCATACCATCAGGCAAAACCCTCGCCACAAATCGCACCTGGTTCTCGCCGGGGTGGACGTACTTGCCTATATCGATAACCTTCTTTGGGTTAAAAACCTTATCGACCAGTTTGCCATTGATGTAAACGCTGATGGCATAGCCGACATGCTCAAATCCTTTGGAATGCATCCAATAATTCTTCTTCAACCCAGCTGGCTTCTGCTCTGGCACTGTAGCTACTGAGGCAATGTCCTCAATGACTCCTGGAGTACCTGGAGGAACGCTTTTAAGGGGAGCAAACTTCTGGTAAGTACCGAAAAAGTAGCCAGCAGCAGCAGCGCCTACTACCAGCAAAACCAAAATCAACAGCCCTTTGGCCTGAGACACGAAGCGACTGCCTTTTCCTTCTACTTGCGCACCGCGCGGAGAACCCATTGTTTCCTCCTCAAGCCTTGTTGATCGGTCCTGACCATCCCATCTCATCCCTGCCAGTACGGGAATCACCGGCAAACCAGCATGGGGGTGTCATCATAACCGCCTGGCAACCGGGTCGCCATAACTCGTCTCTATCCGGTATTCAGCAAAATTGGCTAGCTCCGGTTCTGCCCAGACCGATTTGTATTTGACCTTGTTGAAAAGAGGCCGCCGCCGGGCAGCCGGCTGAGGGCTGAAGCGCGACACGATCGGGGGCGGGGAGTGACTCAAGCCGGCTCCATGATTAAATCTATTCCTGTTTCTTGGTAGCTTTCTGCTCCACATAGGCAGGCACTGTCCCGTTCTCCTGCTCTTGGAACATCTCCTCGGCCAGCTGCGCGCCCAGGCGGCTCTCACTACCTTTGCGCACGGAAGCTCTCCTCTGCCCTTCAGCACCCAGCACCCTGTCCATCTTCTCGAAGAACGGACCGAAGCCAGTATCGGTATCGACCAGCATCACTTCCGGGTAGCCATTCCCATCTTTGTCGGTTACCTCAATATCTACACCATGCCGGTCGGTCTCCAGTTGATCGATCTTTTCAACTAATTTCTTAAAATCAGCTGCATCATCAAGGGCTAGGTAGTCAGACCGGAGCCGCTCGCCTACCTCTGACATGCTACCGCCCTTATCCATCAGCTCGGCAATCTCGTGCGCTCCCTGCTCAATGTGCTCCTGTGGTATCTCTGCCATCTACGTTGTCTCCTTTGACACATCACTCATTAGTATCGACTCCAGGCATGTTCCCTGCCGAGCAGGTGAATGATTATCTTTCAGCCCGCACCTTCATAGATAGAAGTTTGAGCGGCAACAGGATCGACACCAGAAGACTGGTGTAAACAATCTCCGCTGTCTGAAATGCCACCGACGACAATTCTCCCAGCAGCTCAGCTACAGGATCAGACTTCGGGCCCTGATGAGAGCTGCCCCATACAGTTGCGACAGCAATCACGGTCATAAACACCACACTCGGTATCAAAGACTCGCCCATGAATGATTAACCTCGCCCTCATGTACCAGATCTCTCTGCAATCAGCCGGCTGCCATGGCGCTCCGACAACACCATGCCAACAGACTATTCAACCTGCGTGACACGCCGGTGACATTGGACCAGGCGGTGATAGACACGGTCGATTGAGCAGCAGCCCACTGCTCCCCCAAGACAAGCGACCAGAGGACAATGGATTCGCTGCCGAGCAGGGGTAATAC
>CAYPBX010000263.1:0-4536 GCA_964409075.1 uncultured Candidatus Obscuribacterales bacterium | reverse complement strand
GATCACCGGAGAGGTGACCTGTAAGGCGGTCGTCCAGGATCGAGAACAAGTCGCCGCGGAAGAAAAGAGCTGCACCGCCTCCTACACGGTGATCTGCGCCAAGTAATGCCGCTCGCCTCCGACATCACCAAGGATGTCAGCCGTGACTACGGAGTGCTCCTGGAAGACAAGGGAATAGCCTTGAGAGGGTTGTTCATCATCGATCCTGAAGGCACACTCCAATATCAAGTAGTCCACGCACTCAATGTGGGGCGCAGCGTCGCCGAGACCTTAAGAGTGCTCGAGGCGCTGAAAACCGGCGGTCTTTGCGGAGCTGACTGGAAGCCCGGTCAGAAGCCGTTAGAGGTAGCTTAAATCGCAGATATCGGACCAGAGCCGCCGGGTTAAACCGGCGGCTCTGGTCTACAATATTGAATCTCTTAATGACGTAAAGAGTTTAGCGACTTAAGGAGGTCACTCATGCCGCTCCGTATGGACAGTCCCATGCCATCTCTGGAAGGCGGTACCGACTGGTTTAACTCGGAGCCCATGGAGACGGAAACTCTGGCCGGCAACGTCGTTCTGCTGCATTTCTGGGCAGTGAGCTGCGGCATCTGCAAGGAATCCTTGCCTGACATAAAGAGGTGGATCAAGGATTACAGCCCTAAGGGGTTGCAGGTTGTAGCCGTCCATATGCCCCGGCAGGAGTCCGACACAAACGTCGAGGCTGTCAAGGAGGTCATATCCGAGTACGAACTTGACTGGCCGTGCGTGGTCGATAACTGGCACACGATTACCGATGCTTTCGAGAACAAGTACGTGCCTGCTTACTACATATTCGATCGGGAATTGAAGTTGCGCCACTATCAAGCCGGAGAGAAGGCCGTCAAAATGGTGGAGCCGGTAATCGAAAGAGTGCTCGGCGCCTCCAAGGAAGAAGTGAGACAGCCTTGAATGGATCCGCCGGCAGGACGATACTACTTTTTGAGAAAGATCGAATGAGCGAGGTGGTTGCAGCTCCTGCCCGTTCCCGTCAGGCCCTCCAGCGGGCCAGGTCGCTTTTTCCCGGAGGCGTGAATTCGCCGGCGCGATCGTGCCAGGCTGTCGGTGCGGAGCCTGTTTTCATTCACCGGGCCGACGGCGCCTATCTCTGGGATGTCGACGGCAATGAATATCTGGACTACGTCCTCTCCTGGGGACCGATGATACTCGGGCACCGCCATCCTCGAGTCCTGGACGCGCTAGAGCGATGCCTCACGCGTGGCACCAGTTATGGTGCGCCAAACATGGAGGAGATCGAGCTGGCCGAGCTCATTGTGAGCCTGATGCCCGGCATCGAGATGATGCGGATGGTGAATTCAGGCACAGAAGCCTGCATGTCGGCCATTCGTCTGGCGCGAGCGTTTACAAAACGTTCCCTGATCATCAAATTCGACGGCTGCTACCATGGGCATGCTGACTCATTTTTGATAAAAGCCGGCTCAGGGCTTGCAACTCTCGGAATGGCCAGCTCCCAGGGAGTTCCGGCTGAGGTTGCCAACCTGACAATTTCCCTTCCATACAACGATCTCGACCAGGTCGAAAGGGTCCTCCAAGAACACAAGGGTAAAGTTGCTGCCATCATCGTCGAGCCGGTGGTCGGAAATGCAGGCTTAATCCTCCCTGTAGACGGATTTCTAAACGGTTTGAGGGAGCTTTGCACCGCAAATGGTGCCCTGTTGATTTTTGACGAGGTCATGACTGGCTTCAGAGTCGCCCCGGGAGGAGCACAGGGGAAGTACCAGGTAACGCCGGACCTCACCTGCCTGGGCAAGATCATCGGGGCCGGTCTGCCGGTTGGCTCCTATGGCGGCAAGAAGGAGATCATGGAGATGGTGGCACCGGCTGGACCTGTCTATCAGGCAGGCACCCTTGCCGGCAACCCGATCGCCATGGCCGCCGGCGTGGCTCAACTCAAAGTTCTGCGTGAGCCAGGCTGTTACGCCAGGCTCGAGGAGCTGACAGAGCGCTTCAGGAAAGGGCTACAGGCCATTGCTGAGAAGAGCAAGGTCCCAATCTATGTAGCCTCTGTCACCGGAATGATTTGTGTTTACTTCAACGACAAGCCAGTGACTGACCTGGAGACCGCCCAGGAGAGCAACACCGAAGCCTTCGCAAAGTTCTGGCGATCCATGCTCAAGCGTGACGTGTACTGGCCTCCATCACAGTTCGAATCAGCATTCCTGTCGCTGGTCCACACGCAAGCCGACATAGACAAGACGGTGGAGGCTGCCAGGGAGAGCATAGCACTGGTTGCCGGCGGAACCGATAGTGTTTGAGAATGATTGATTTTTGTCATGCGCAGCCCTGGCTGTAGAACCACATGAAGAACATCCTGGTCCTCTGTCCAACATTCCGTGAGTTTCGGGATTTGCCGTCTCTGGCAGCAGCGCTCGATATCAATCTTCTGTTCGACGATCTCGGGGGCGATTATTTTGATATCACACCGCTTAAGCACAAGTCCGACCTTCTTCCTGCTCTGGAGATTCTGCCGCTGATCGAGAGCACGATTGGCAACCGGGCCAGCGATAATTTATCCGGGATAACTTCTGCAGTTGGCTACCCCGGCATGTCAGCTGCCAGCATCATTGCCGAGAGATTGCGCCTTAAAGGTCCAAGTCCGCGCTCGATTCTTTTGTGCGAGCACAAATATTACTCAAGAGTAGCCCAGCAAAAGCATGTTCCCGAAGCTACACCAGACTATTACCTGGCCGATCCGAAAAATCCAGACTCAGTCAGCCATATCTGCCAGTTTCCGGTGTTTCTCAAGCCGGTGAAATCATGCATGTCGATGAGCGCCTTTCGGGTGGACAATGCGCGGCAGCTTGAAAGTCTTGTAGACACAGCGCTTTTGCCCGAGAAATTCATCAAGCCGTTCAACGACATGTGGAGAGTCTACTTCGATCTGCCACTCGACGCTTCTCACCTGCTTGTAGAGGAGCTACTAGAAGGACACCAGGTCTCTCTGGAGGGCTATGTCTGGAGGGGCGAGGTGCAGGTTATGGGGATCATCGATGCATTTATGTTCCCCGGCACTTTATCCTTCAAGCGCTTCCAGTACCCCTCACTGTTGCCCGTTTCGGTTAAGCAGAGAATGGCAGAGATTGCTTCTCGTTTTCTCAAGGGCATCGGCTATGACAATGCCATGTTCAACTTCGAGATGATCTACAATCCTGTCTCCGACCGGATCTCCATAATCGAGGTTAATCCTAAGCTATCCTCGCAGTTTCCAGATCTTTTTCAGAAAGTTGACGGAACAAGCTCGTATACAATCATGTTGCAGATCGCCTCAGGTGAGGAGCCGCTCTTCACCAGAAGACAGGGTAGATTCAATTTCGCGGCAAGCTGCGTTTTACGCACGTTTGAGAACAAGAAGATTGAACGTGCGCCGACAGAAGTCGAGATTCAAGCACTCCTTGAGAGATTCCCCGATGCAAAGGTCCAGATTTACGCCAGGCAAGGCAGATTACTGTCGGATCAACTACAAGACTCAGCAAGCTTCCGCTACGGTCTTGTTAACATAGGTGCAGACTCGCTCGAGGAGCTTAAGCAAAAGTTCCAAAGCTGCGAGCGATCGTTGGACTTTCAGTTCTCGCCAGCCCAGGACGAGCCTCAACTCTCAAAAACAGCCGTCCATGCAACGAGCTCTTTTAACCGTTAATCCTGGACTTCTACAGGGCAAAAGATTCTCCACAGTTAGATCCATCGCCGCGGCGCTCAACAAACACTCGCAGCTCCTGATTCTGCCTGTGGACGGCTACGATTACCGCAACCGCCTGGTCAGGGCTTACAAACGCCTTGCCGGCGGCAAGTTTGAGTTTATCGGCACGATTCGTCCCCAGGCAGATCTGTGGGTGGTTTACACGGACGGCTACTATCTCGATGCGCGGCAGCTCGGATTCCCCAGGCGCAGAGATCTCCTTAATGCGCAAATTGAGTTTCACCAGGAGTTTATCTGCTCAGGCGACATCGGCAAGATGGTCAACTCCCCGGATAGTGAGTTGAAGACGCTGAAGAGCTGGTTCGCCAAGCTCGATCCGGCAAAGACGCAGGTAGTGCCGACCTATGTATTCTCCTCTTTTGACGAGGTGCGCGACTTTCAAAAGCAGGAAGGGGGTATCGTTGCCAAACCGGACTGGGGCGGGGACGGTGTAGGCGTCGTGAGGCTAGACGATCAGGCTGCTTTAGAGAACTTCCAAACACGCCTTGCCCAGCACGGCGACACGGACCTGAGCGACTACTGCTTCCAGCCCTATATGCCTGGCGATGAGAAGCGGCTCTGGTTTGCAGGCGGCAGATTCGTTGGAGGCCGCAAGAGCACAGGGCGAAAAACACCGTGGTCTGACAGTTCCAATGATTATCAGGTAATCCCCTACGACAACGAGGATCTGCCTGGATTTTCTCAAGATCTGGAAGCCGCGGCCCGGCTCAGCGAAATGGCAGGACTGTCGGTCGGATCGATTGATTTCCTCGGTGACCGGATCAACGAAATCAATGGCTGCGGCACGATCTTTACAG
>CAYPBX010000262.1:0-4537 GCA_964409075.1 uncultured Candidatus Obscuribacterales bacterium | reverse complement strand
TCGTGGTGCCACCTTTGCATTGAGCCTTGGGCAGATGATCTACCCCAGCCGCCGGACATTAATCCTGGCTATGCGGTTCCTCTCCATCTTCACGATTGTAAAAGCAAGGTGAGCCCACTCGAAACTCTCGCCTGCCTCAGGAATGTGCTGCAGCCGGCTGAGCACGAAACCAGCCAGGGTGTAGTACTTGTGCTCGGCATCCACAGGCAGCTCCTTCAAGGCGACAATCTCGCAAAATTCATCGATCGCCAGCGCTCCATCGATCAACCACCCACCTTCACCCAAAGTCACCACTTGCGGTGCAGGCTCCTCCACTTCCTCGGGCAGCTCACCTACAATCGCCACGAGAATATCGTGTAAAGTGACAAGTCCGCGCACAGCGCCATACTCATCCATGACAATGGCGATGTTGGTGCGCGACTCCTGGAAGGACTTGAGAATGGAGAGAGCGCTCTTGCTTTCCGGAACGATCAAAATTGGCTGCGAGAGCAGATCCATCTCAAGAGGCTTGCCGGTAGCAAAGGCAGCAAGTAACTGCTTGGCGGCAACTATGCCGCTTACCTTGTCGAGCTGTCCTGCGGCAAGCGGAAATCTGGAATGTTGACTATTTAAAACGGTTTCAATCAGCTCCTCGGCAGGCTTATTGCCATCCAGCCAGACGATCTCGGAGCGCGGCACCATCAGCTGCCGGGCAGTCAGCTTCCTTAGCTCGAGCGAGCCGGTCAGAAGCTCTAACTCTTCCTCGTTTAAGGCACCAGCTCTGGCGCTCTGCCGGAACAGAATGGCAAACTCCTCCACCGAGCGGATGGCGTGCGTCTTCGAGCCAACCTGAGGAATGCCGCAAGCTCTTAAGATTACTCCTGCAATGGAGTTCATCAGATAAATGAGCGGCCAGGAGAGTAGGCAGAAGAGGCGAAAGGGCACGGCAAGCAAAAGGGCCATCTTCTCCGGCACACGCAGCGCCCAGGATTTGGGCACCTGCTCCCCCAGGATGACGTGCAGCATGGTCAGGATGACGAAGGCCACGGCAATTCCAATACCGGCAGGCAGCTCGATTCCGGCCAGCCCGGGAGTATGGGCGAAGAGCATCTCAATAGCCTCGTGAATCGAGTTCTCAGCTACCCAACCAAGCGCAATGCTGGCTATGGTGATGCCAAGCTGCGCGCCAGCTATGCTGGTGTCCATATCCGACTGAAGTCGCTGTACAACGCTGGCAGCAGGATTGCCACTCTCCACCAGCTCCTGGACGCGACTGCGGCGCACGGCAACAAGCGCAAACTCAGCAGCCACGAAGACACCGTTGGCCAGAAGCAGGAGGGCCAGGAGAAGAAGCCAGAAAAGTAGTGAATCCACACTCAATCTATATCTTGTTGCACCCCTGATCGATATGCTGCCCCGCATCTGACGCCGCTGCCCGCGCCGGCAGTCAGGCGCATGGTACCCTGGATGACTGACCGCTGCAAGATCGCAAGCAGCAAGCAGAAAGGGCGCTCCAGCTCGGCTCACCTTCAAGGGAGTTACAGGCAGCAGGAATAGAGAATGACCAAGCGAGATTACCTGGTGTTGACAGCGCTGGCATGTATTGCCGGCGGCCTGTGTGGATTGCTTACTTTCATTTTTATCGTCAACAGTAACGTCGTTGCAGGCGCGCGGCAAACAGTCACCGTCGAGAAGATATGGCTTGTCGACAGCAACGGCAGGATAAGAGGCATGCTGGGCGTGACAGACGAGGACGATGCCGGGCTCGTGCTCTACTCTCAATCCGGAGAGCCGACTGTAGTAATTCGATCAACTCCAACAGGCTCCTTTCTTGATTTAACCTCGGAAAGCAGAGTGAGCGCTGCTCGTTTGGAGATAAACAGACAAAGCAGCTCTCTCCGATTGAAGACGCGCAAGAACGCCGCTATGATCGACGCCACGAATGAAGCAGCTGCTGTTCACCTTTACGACGCAGACGAAAGGCTGCGCGCAGCGCTGGGCAGCTCTAAGATAGCGGACGTAAAGACAGGCACGTATAAACCGGGTTCACAATCATCGCTGTCTCTGTTCAATACCGACGGCAAGCTTATCTGGAGCGCTCCTGCCGACTGACAATATGCCACCTAAGGCACAGCTATCACCTCGGTGCCCGGGAAGTAATACGCCAGAATCTCTTTGTGCGTTCTCCCCAGCCCGGCCAGGCCGGCAGCGCCCCACTGGCACATACCAACGCCGTGCCCGGCGCCGCTCGATGTGATCACTATCGTGCTGCTGACCGCTTTGATGTCAAAGCGGTTACCGGGCACCTTGTCCCAGCCCAGATCCTTGCCGATCTGTTGCCAGAAGACAAATCCCGGCACGAGCCTCTCCCCCAGAGATATCGCCAGCGGTCTTCCCTGATTATCTTTTGCTACTACTGCAGGCATAAGTGAACCGAAATGTTTCCGAAAGACAACAGCCGGTATAACAGACCGCTTTGACTTCCAGAAGTTAGACTCCCTGCAAAATGAGCAGGCAACAGCCTGTAGATAAGGTGCTTGTTTCTTCAATTGAAAGATATTTTCACCATCGCTGGTACCACCAGCACAGGTTGAATGATAGTACGGTTCGGCCAGAGAGCCAGCGTAGGTCAAAACCATACCCCAGACTGAGTTCACAGCATCAACAACCTCCTCTCGCACCCCGCCACAGCCTAGATAAGACTCGTCGGCCGTTGAGTCTGCCAGGATCTCACCGGAGCGCATGCGGGCGAGACGCGTCTGGCTGAGAATGGCCTGCGCCTTGAGAGCCTCGGCAGGCCAGCCCGGATAGGTTTCACTGCTTACAACAGCCGCCACATACTCTCTTGGTTTCACGATATTGACTATATCTAAGCTGCCTGCCGCGGATGATTTCAAAACGATCCTGCCACGGTAGAGCCGCCGCCCGGCCCGCTCATGCATAAGCACAAGCGGACTTCCACCAGCTGCTAATATCTGGACCTCTCTGCCGGTCACTGGCACAACCTCATTTGTCCTTAGATTCCTGATCTCAGTCTTGCCACTTCTAGCAGAAACACGATAGCGTCCTTCCTGCACTACATGTGCCACCAGCCCACCTAGCTTGAAAGGCGCAACCAGCACGATCGTCGGGTACGGGCGATAGGCATCGCACAACCTGACAGCGACTAGATCATCAGGACCGGCTTCAACACACGGGCATGTGAATAGCCCAGCAAGAAACATAAAGATCGAGATTGAGGCAGCAACCCCTCGAGCCTGCTTGAGCTTTGCTTGACCCACTGAACCGAGCCTACTGCCCCGGTATTGATGCAGGGCACGCCGGAGCCCTGGAAATGAGCTCAGCATAAAGGTCCAGTAAGGAACTGCCAGCCTGCTCACCGGTAATACACACCTGCTCGCGCTCATACGCAGCTGCCACCGGATCGGACCAGGCATCATAAGGGAAATCAGAGCTCTTGTGCCGGCGGTACCAGAGCTCGAGTCCTTCTTCTCTCCAGACAAGCAAAAGTGGCACTGGAAAGCCATCGTCATATTTCTCAGCCAATGTACTGATCCAGGATTTGCTCGGTTTAACAGGAACAGCTCCAGGAAATACCTTCACTGGTCCTTGAGCTAGAACCTCTATCATCTCCGGGCTGCACTTATGCACTGCAACCAGAGTCTTTTCTCCCTGCTTGCACCAGGCTATGCTCTTTAGGCACTGAACAAACTGTGAGTAGTCTACCTGCGTATCTGCCGCGTCACTCATACCCTACTCCTTCATCGCCACTATAGCCTTAGACTCAGTACCGCTCATTTTACAGGACCGCAAATTTGAAGAATAGAGCATTTCGCATAGGCAGTAAGGCAACGGCATTGTTCCCTCAACCATAGTGAACGCTAGAGCGGCCACTCAGCAGCATGGAGGTAATGACTGGCTGTGGGCACGGCGCTCTCGGCGCTTGTGCCTTCCCGGCCCCAGGCGCAGAAGGCGTAGCGGGGCGACTCGATTGGAAAGTAGCCGATTACCCAGGAGCTCAGGCCGGGACCGCGGCTGGCAGTGCCTGTCTTGGCTGCAATTCTGAGCCTGTCGGCCGCATCCAGCCCGCTGGCGGTTCCATGGCGCGCGCAGTGTCTCATTCCCTGCTCGAGAACCGACCATGTCTGGGCATCCAGCTGGAGTCGCAGCGGTTCGCCACCAGATTCAGGCCTGTCGGCGCTGTAGAAGGGTGGTGGTGCTCCGCGGGTGGCGATAAGAGCAGAAGCTCTCAAAAGCTGCAGGCAGCTGGGTTTGAGATCTTCGGCAAGCCCGAGCACATAATCAAGAGAATGGGCGCGTGCCTTGCCGGGGAACTCTCCGGAGGCAAACTCGCCTGTCTCACTTGCCAGCCCGAAGCCACGCGCATAATCCAGCAAGGCCCTGGTGGTTATGAGCCCGGCCAACCTGGCAAAATAAGAGTTACACGACACTCCCAGCGCCACCACCAGGCAAGGCCTCCCGTGTGGCTTGAGACAAGCATAATTGCGCCCGGATATGCTGATAGATCCGGTGCACTGGAAGGTCTGGCCTGCCGGCA
>CAYPBX010000261.1:949-4538 GCA_964409075.1 uncultured Candidatus Obscuribacterales bacterium | reverse complement strand
ACCTGCGCAGGCAAAGAGCAGGCAGTGGTTACAGTTCAGCCCAGACTGGCGACTGGAAGTTTCGCCTTCAGCGAGATTTGTGCCGGCATGCTCGACGGTTCCGGCAATTTCGCCGGTGTTGCTGCCAAGGAGCTCAAGGAAGAGCTCGGCATCACCGTAAGCGCAGAGGAGCTGACCGATCTCACAAAACTCGCCTGGCATGCTCAGGGGATCTATCTCTCGCCAGGCGGCTCGGAGGAGACGATCCGCATCTTCGCGTAAAGGCAAACCAAAATCCACGCCCTCTGGCTTGCGGCGCAGCTTTCACTGGCTGTGGTCCGGACGCGGATCTTGTAGCGGCTCACTTCGACAGGGATTCGTCCCGATCACTCCTGGGAGAAGAAAGGGTGAAGATCACAAGCCAAGACTGCAAAGGCAGGCTCGACGCTCTTCTGCCAGCTACCTACGGACAGAGCAACAAAGGCTGGAAGCGTGTCAGCAAAACTGGCACGGCAGCCACCCAGATCTTCCGTGTGTTTCATCACCGCGCGCTGTCTGTGGTTGGCACCGTGATTGAGCAGAACGGCGTTATCACCTCGGTGGAATTTCAGTCTATGGGAGAAGCATCAGCAGATCAGGGCAAGACGGGTGACTCACCAGTCTCAAAGGGCAGCGCCTCTGCTGATCAGTTTCTCTTTGCCTTCGTCAACGGTCGCGGCGACGGCCTCCGGCACATCGCCATCTGTCCCCTGGCCTTCTGGAATCAGCATTACCACATGAGCGATGAGGTCAACCGCCGCATCATGGAGCGATTGCTTCCAGAAGACTGCCAGGAAGAGGCGGAAGGCTTCTTCTGCTCACCCACAAAGAAAGCCGAGTTACGGAAGACCCTTCTTACGCGCGGCTTCAAGGAAGATCCAGGTTTCACCGACTTCGTTTCCGACCTCTAGTAGCGCCCATAGAGATCGCTTTAGCCAAGACAGCAGGATCGGTGTACTCTTGCTGTCTTGTGCTTATGGGTTCACTGATCACTGAGGTCTGCCCCGGATAGAAGGCGGACCGACTTGCACTCCTAGTCCCCACTTGCAGTGGAGTTTCCCATGGATAGACAAATCGACAGGCTGGTCCTGGTCGAGACAGCAAGCTCCGTGTGTTGGTTTTTCATGGATTCTTGCTGGATGCTGGGCCTGCCGACCCTGGCAAAAGTCTTAGCTGTCCTCACCATCGTAACCAGCCTCCTCATCTTCGCCTACACGGAGTGCTCTCTGTCCAATATGTTGGTCACTGCCGCAATGGCTTCATGGGCCTTCATGAACGTCCTCTGGATGCTCAACGATCTCAAGTCGTTGCCCTGGGGCCTCGCCGGCGCGAAGATCTTCTGTCTTACCGGCGCGTTCTGCCTGCTGGCGGCATTTCTGGCCGGCAAGAACAATCGCGAAGCGCTGGATAACATCCTGGCACGCTTCCGCCGCCTGCGCATAAGGCGGACATCCCCGTCCAAGCCCAACGTTTGCCCCAAGCCGCCAGATAAACCAAACATCAGGGCACAGCAATCCCCCCAACACTGCCCGGACAGGTTCTGATTGAGCAAGCACGGGAACAGAAAAAGGCCCGCGTTCGAGCCTTGCGTATCACGTGTCAAAGTAATACACCATCATAAGTCTCTCGTTCTGCGAAACCGCAGAACGAGACCGGTCATCCGGATTGATGCCTATGCTCGAGCGCGTCTTTATAGCGTTTGTCCGCTAGGAAAGACAAGTCGCCACCGCCTTGCAAAGCAAGGCGGTGGCATAAGCACATCTTGAAGGGAGATAACGAGATGACAATTCTTGAAGTTCTGCTCAGGCCGAAGGACACTGCAGACGCGCTAGCAGCTCGCGCCCTTCGTCTGATGCTTCGTGCCAAGGCTGTGAGCAGGCAAGCCACTGTTGATGGGCCGATTGCATGGCTATTTGCAAGCGCCGCGTTGAGGCTCATCAGCGAACATCTGAAGCACTATCCGTTCCTTCCCCAGGAGCCAAATGGCGGTTGGAGGCCGGGTGTCTCTGGTTGGCCAATCGAGCAGTCAGGCAGCATGCGCAGGGAACCGCTAAGTGAGGCAACCGTCATCGCTCTGTCTTCGACGTTTCTCGATAAAGCAGATGACTTGCTGCAGAATCACCAGGAGCCTCCGGGCATCACCGACAAAGCGGATTTCTTCCCAGATGCGGAAAACCACGCCGGCGTACAACCTGCCTACGAGCGGATCCTGCTTATGCTGGCTGATCACTCATCCCTGGATTGGAGCCGCTACTGCATCGTGGTCGGTGAACCGACGGACACTGCTGGTCACATGGTGCACGTACCGGCGCTGAACCAGGGATACGCCAATCTGGTCAAAGCAACGCACGTATCGTCCCTTGCTGACCTGCCGCAGGCGATTCGTCAGCTGATCCAGACTGCGCCCCGATAATCATCCACGATCGCTCAATTACAAGGAAGCTGGACGACAGCACGTCCAGCTTCCTTGTAGTAAAAAATTTTACTTGTTGTGCCACTGCCAGTAGTGGCATTCATAAGTGGGCGAGACACACGGGCCTTAGGCTAAACCTTCATGGGCCTGCCCCTGCCAACCCAGTCTCGCCATAACATAGACGTCGCCAAGACCTTGTGAAAGAGCGTGGATGGTAACAGCCATGTTGGCTCGTAGCCGTAGCCGTAGCCGTAGCCGTAGCCGTAGCCGTAGCCGATAAGGATACCCTATTTCTGCGAGCCGCTCTCATGGCTTGCCTACCTGGTGGTCCGCATTCTGGCAGCCATTGCACACGCGCCAAAGATCGTCCCTTATCGTAAGAACCTGCAGGTCGAGGCCCAGAGAATCGCCAGAGAATGGACTGAAGTCATGTTCTTTGCAAGTGGCGGTATACAGTCAAGGGTATTGATATATGTCCACCTGGTTGGCTTATGTTAATGCGATCGATAGCTGCCAGCGGGCCGTTGCCAGTCGGCTTTTGATTACCTACAATGCCGGCAGAAGGGGGGAGAGCATGGCGACGACAGGACTGCCTGAGGTCTACAGTCAGGTCTTCGTAGAGCACGGGCTTGCGGATGACAGCGCAGCATCACTGAAGGCGCGCACTCAGCTCATTCTCGCAATCAAAGAGATCATCACAAGAAAAGGCTGGTCTCAAGCCCAGGCTGCCGAGAAGCTGGGCGTCCAGCAACCGCGCGTTTCGGAGATCATGACTCTGCGCATAGACAAGTTCAGCCTCGATCTGCTGATCAAGTACCTGGACAGGCTCGGAAAAGAGGTGCGTCTGGCGGTAAAGACCAAGCCAAAGTTGCTGGATTTCTCGCCTTGAGGCGAAAATCTCGCAAACATTGTCATTCTATCGACGCGCCGGAAAGGGACTGCTAGGCTGTCCTCTTGTCGTTCTCCAAAACTACCCCGGTAAGAAGCTGTTCCCCATTTCTGCCATTGAGACGATCTTCAAACATTTGATCGGCTAGACGATTAGTATAAGTATCAACGGTCGCGCCTGCCTCCATGCGCTTCATCTGCGGGGAGTCCTTCAACGCGACTCCGACGGCTGCCATATCGAACATGCCGTCGCGTCTGTAGCCATTAAAT
>CAYPBX010000261.1:0-939 GCA_964409075.1 uncultured Candidatus Obscuribacterales bacterium | reverse complement strand
CCCAAAGTGCCGGACAACCCGTCCTGCGCGCCGTCTGTGAAGCCCCTAAGCGCTGTAACAAATTGCCCATTCTCTTGGCGCGTCTGGTTTACCTCCCGCATGCAGGTCTGACTTGTGAGCAGATCAGAACCGCTGCCGAGTGAAGCATCGGTTGGATAGCTGACGTCGACAATGTTGGCGTCTGAACCGGCCACTGACATGCACAGCTCCTAGTGCGCGCAGGCGTACTAAGTTACGGGGGTTTCGGGGTTATGGCTCAATTAGACCACAGGAAACCCTATTGTCAAGCAGATTTTAACTGCCCCGGGGCTGGAGAGAAAGAGCGGGCAGCAATTTGCAGACCTTGATGGCGGAGAGCGAGCCATCCTCCTGCTCAGTGACAATTTCTATGTTCTGCCCGAACTCAGCTACAAACTGGAGGCACACCCCACATGGCCAGACATTTACTTGCCCGGTGACATAGACGGCAACAGCGATAATCTCCTGGTTTCCTTCGGAAACAGCCTTAACAATGGCGGTCCTCTCGGCGCAGACCGTTTCAGTTATGGATTCGTTCTCCACGTTGCAGCCAGAGTATATTGAGCCATTCCTGCACAAAACCGCAGCCCCTACACGGTAGCGCGAATAGGGCGAATAAGAGAATTCCGCCGCCTGCCTGGCCCTGTCCATCAGCTCTCTGTAGTCACCGTCTATCCTACTCATAAAAATAGTTATTTGGGCACAGCGCCGCCTGAGGCAGCCAGCGCTTCCTGCACTTCGCGCCTGGAGCTGCCGTTATCATAATCCCCAGCTCTAAAGCGCTGACCCTTGTTCACTATCTCAATCTCACGCCTGGCGACCATCTGCTCATCTACCAGCGGCATCACACGCAGACGCGTCAGCCCTTCAATGGCGGCTGATTTGAGCGCCTCATCTGCCGGGTGGACGAATAGAAGAGTC
>CAYPBX010000260.1:0-4546 GCA_964409075.1 uncultured Candidatus Obscuribacterales bacterium | reverse complement strand
CAGGTTGCCAGGGCGATTTACTCTCATGCCCATGGGGAACACGACGTCCGAGACCGTAAGGTTTCCGAACCATTGCTGCCAAAAACCATTGTTTGGCTCAAGGCGGTCATAAGCATTCGGCCAATGGGACCCCTGAATCTTCTGGTTGATGTAGGAGCTATGCGATTTAAATTGTCAAGATTGCGGAAATAAAGAGTAGGGGTATTGGTACCGGCTCTGCATGCTTCGCTCTACCTTAGACTGAACGACTGTCAGAACTGCCAGCTGATAGCGCCTGTAACGGCAATGTTGGCACCAGTCACAATGCTTGCTGCCCACTGATACTGTGTTGGTCTGATTGGCGACAGAGCCAGTGCCAAGCGCCACGCTGTTTGTCGCGACTGCTTGCGAGTTGTTTCCCAGGGCGGTCGAAAACGAGCCAGATGCAACAGCACTTGAGCCCAGCGCTGTGCTTTCATTGCCGGTTCCAGCGCTAAACTCACCAAAAGCGTTGCTGCGCATACCTGTTGCGGCAGCGCCTACACCGACAGTGGTTGAGTTAAGCGCCACTGCCCGTTGCCTACTGCTGTGCTGTTTGGACCTGTGGCTCTAGCGTTGAATCCAATCGCAGTAGAGCGGAAACCGGATGAGAGGCTGTTAGCACCGTAGGCTGTGCCCCCATTTACGCTGGCAGTGCTGTTTGTCATCAAGTCTAAGCACTATGCGGCACGATGCAAGAGTACGCAGTGCAGGGATCTCAAGGTGAAGACGCCAGACACAAGGCAAGGACACGCCATTGGAGGCTGCTATCGCAGATGCCAGATCCCCGATTCAGGCGTATACGTCTCTGCGGTGTTTTATGGCTACAATGATTATCTGGTGTTGTTCAGGATAAATGCGGTACACCACTCTGTAATCACCAACCCTGAGACGACGATGTCCTTTAAGTGAATGTATCACCCTCGTCAATGTCCCTCAGAAACCGCCGGGAGTAGCGTCTGTCTTCAGACTGCCGGCTTGGATATCTGGCTGTTTGAACTTCCATCGGGGTTGCTACGTATATAGCCTGAGACCCAAATGTAATGGCGGGGTTCTTGAATGTTGCCATGGTTAGTCTGTAGGATATAAGCTACACTATCTTATGGGAACCTTTGAAACACAGGTACGAATCTACCAATGCCCGGGTGGGCGGGTGCCGTATCTAGAATGGTTGAGCAGCCTGAGAGACCAGCGGGCGAGGCAACGGATCCAGGCACGTATAGGCAGATTGCGGCTGGGGAATTTCGGACAGTGTCGATCGGTGGGTGGAGGGGTGCGGGAGCTGAAGATTGACTATGGACCAGGTTATCGAGTGTACTTTGGCCAGGACAGGAATGATGTTGTAATCCTTCTTTTTGGTGGTGACAAAAGATTGCAAAATGAAGACATCAAGAAAGCAAAAGAGTACTGGGCAGGCTATCAAAAGGAAGAAGGCCATGCCGGCACTTGAGTACAAAGACCATCTTCTCAGTGATTTGAAGGATCCCCGGTATGCAGCTGGATATCTCACAGCTGCGCTCGAGGAAGGCGAGGATGTATTCCTCCTTGCCATACGCGATGTTGTTCAGGCGCAGGACAGGATGGCTGTTCTGGCAAAGATGACCGGGCTCAATCGCGAAAACCTTTACGCCATGCTCTCCAGAGAGGGGAATCCGCGCCTGTCCAGTATTACTGCGATTCTCGCTGAGCTTGGCTTCAGGATTGAGTTCTCTCCTACGCCCCGCGATAGCGATGCCGCCTGACGGGCTGAGCGACCAGGCCGGCTGCCCAGGAGCCACCAGGGGAATCGCCCGGTTCGAGCTGTCCGGAGCAAAGCGAAGAAGGCGGCACCCTGCCGCCTGATTATCTTCGTCAGCCGCCGGTCATGGGGATATCGGCTGCCTGAGCGATAAGCGGCATTCGCGAAGGACCCCGATTTCCTCGGTCGAAGTCGTTGCCCTGTCCCTCATAAGTTCTGTGTCCCTGGTAATAGCTGAGGTTGGACCAGGCGAGCTGGGCATTGTAGCGCAGGCGCTGGTCGGTGCTGTTATGGTAGACCCACTGGAACTGTTCTTTTGCCGGAGCCACCTGGTTCATGTACTGCAGGCAGAGCCCCATATAGTAATGCACCTGGTCGTGGCGATCGCCTTTGTGCGGCATAGAGTCCAGAAGCCTGAAAGCGTCGCTGTAGCGCTTCGCTTTGAAGAGATCGACGGCTTGCCGAATCTCGGCTGGGTCAATAGTATTGCCAGCCGATTTGCTCACCTTGCCGCTCAAGGGGATGGCAGGCTCGCCGAAGGCTGGTTGCAGCTTGCCAGGACAGACAAGGTAGGCGGCAATAAGTGCCAGCCCAAGGGTAAGCAGAAAGACTTTCAGAAGATCGGTTACAGTGAGCGGTTGCATTTTGGTAAATGATTTCATAGATTGTTTTAGGTGCAACGTTGGTCAGTTGTTGCGTATGGGAGATGCCTCTAGGGGAGAGCCGTTTGTTTCTGGGGCTATGCATAACATTACCCCAACAAATAGATCAGCACATCTCCACAAACAGATGGGAACGTCAGGGAAGACCATTGATATTGGCCCAATCTCCCAACTGCGTGCTTCTGTAGAATGAACGGCATAGGTTCCAAGCGGATTTATGCTGTCTGGTTTAATATACCCAGTTTTTTCAGTTTGAACTCAACAGATAAATGCCATCCGCCTTGTCTTGGCCCTTTGGACGAACTGCCTTTACCGGCGTATTTAATGAACCTGTCTCCTCTGTCCCTGCCAGTATCTCTCTCTTAACTGTTTCTTGGCGATCTTGCCCGAGCCCGTTTTGGGTAGTTCTTTGAGGATATCTATTGAGGCTGGTGCTTTGTAATGGGCGAGCCTTGAGTGCACAAAGTCAATCAGCTCCTGCTCATCCGGTCTTGATCCGTTTTTAAGAACGACGGCCGCCTTAATCGCTTCGCCCCATTCATTATCTGGAATGCCAAAGACAGCGCACTCGGCCACCGCCGGGTGCTCGTGGAGCACGTGCTCCACCTCGGTAGAGTAGACATTTTCGCCGCCTGTGATAATCATGTCCTTCTTGCGGTCGACTATGTTAATGTACCCCTGGCTGTCCACCACGGCAAGATCCCCTGTGTAAATCCAGCCATCTTTGATGGTCTGGGCTGTTGTTTCAGGATCCTTCCAGTAGCCTGGCGTTATTGTCGGCCCGCGGGCGATGATCTCGCCCACCTCGGTGTTGTCCCAGGACACTTCGGATCCGTCTGATCTGACTACCTTCACCTCTGCTCCGATGTATGGCCTGCCTGTGCGGCTGCGGATATCCAGCTTGGCTGATGCGCTCAACTCACAATTGTCGCCTTTCGGAAGGCTCAGTGTGAGGAACGGGCTTGTCTCGGTCATGCCGTAGAGTTGTATATATTCGCAACCAAATGTGGTGACTGTCTGCTTCACAGCTTCCGGGGCGATTGGCGAGCCGCCTGTCATAATTGCCCGCAGGGAGGAATAGTCGAATTGCTTGACCGACTCGCTGTGCAAAAGGGCGTTGAGCATCGTCGGGACGAGCACCGTCATGGTTACCCTCTCATTCTGAAAGGCAGCAAGCGCCTCATCAGGCTTGAAGTAAGGGATGAAGACATGCTGGCCGCCCACCCAGGTGAGGGCAAATATCGCCCAGGCGTCCGCCAGGTGAAAGAGAGGTGCCGCATGCAGCCAGGTATCCTGGTCGTTAAAGCTCAGCTCGGCAATTACAGCCAGCGCGTTGAACGTTACATTGCCGTGGTTGAGCATCACTCCTTTGGGACTGCCAGTCGTGCCTGAGGTGTAATAAATCTGGGCTAAATCATCGGCGGATACTTGCGGCAGGTCTGGCCAGGAGCCGGTGTCTCTTTCAACCAGGGGATCGTAAGCAAGAAAGCTGCTCTTTGAGTCGGACTCTGCTTGATGCCGAATGATCACCAGCCGCTCCAGACCTGCAAGCTTTGCCTTAAGCTCAACTGCCAGATCAAAAAAGTCTCGATGAGCGAAGAGCCCGCGCGCTCCGCAGTGGCTCAATATGTTAACGATTTCATCTGGCGACAGACGATAGTTGACCGGAACCAGGACTATGCCGGTCACGGCTGTGGCGTAGTAGATCTCCATGTACTCATGACAGTTGGGCGCAAGAATGGCCAGCCGGTCGCCTTTGCTGATGCCCAGCTCACGAAAACGAGCAGCCAGATTTGCCACCCGGCGCTCGAACTGACGATAGGTGAAGCGGCGCTCACCATCTATGATTGCGACCCTGTCTGCCCAGAGAGTGACAGCCTTGTTGAAGGAGAGCCAGAGATTCATACTACTGTCCTGTCTTTCCGGAGCCAACTCCGCAATAGGTTTTCAACGCAATGCGCTTGCTTGCCCGGAGGTGGTTTGACCGCTCGATCTGCCTTGTATGAACCAGGGTAGGGCAGGGCTATATCGACCGCAATTTTAACCGCAAAAGATTTGACTGATCCCGTTACCTTTACTCCGTTTCAAGAGGGCGTACCTTCTCGGAATCAGGCTTCAGCCGACCCTG
>CAYPBX010000259.1:0-4551 GCA_964409075.1 uncultured Candidatus Obscuribacterales bacterium | reverse complement strand
CTCCTATCTCGGGCTCTCCGGTAATCCAGCAATGGGGGTTGTAGGGATTCTCCGGTATGCCGTCAATTGCTGGCTCACCATAGTACTTCGGCATTCTCCACCTTCCAGTTCTCAATCTCACATTCAGGCAAAAGGACTGAGGGATAAGGATAACGCTCCTGAAACCAGTCAATATAGTGCTTTAGTCCTTGTTTGATATCTATCGCCGGCCGGAAACCAGTCGTTTCATCAAGCCGGCTCACATCGGCAAAATGACGAGCAACATCGGCAGGTCTGGGGCTCTGCCAGTCAATTCCCAGCTCCTCTCGTCCTAGCTCCGCAAGCATGAGATCAACAATCTCTTTGATACTCACCTCCTGACCGTAAGCAATGTTTACTACCTGTCCGACAAGGCTCTCTGCGCAGGCAGCGCGGATGAGCCCCTCGACCGCGTCGGTGACAAAAGTAAAATCACGTGTCTGCGTACCATTACCAAAGATTACCGGCGGCAACCCGCAGAGTATGCGCACCAGGCTTCGAGGAACGATCTCCCCGGAAGCACCCTCATGGTGCTCTCGGAAGCCGTAAGTATTGAAAGGCCTGGCAATCACGGTCGGCATCCCGAAAGTGGTGTGATGGGCAGCAGTATAGAGCTCGCCGGCAAGCTTGCTTGCACCGTATACCGTAGTCGGCTCGAGCTGATGCTCTTCGGTCATCGGTACTTGCCTGGCGCTCCCATAAACTTCAGAGGAGGAAACATAGACGAAGCGCTCGAGGTTATCACCTGCCAGTTGAGAGCAGGCTTCGAGCAGATTGAGCGTACCGGTTGCGTTCACCTCATGCACCAGATACGGTCGATCAAAAGATAGTCTCAAGCACTGCACAGCCAAATGAAAAACCACCTGTACTCCAGGGACATATTGTCGCATCAGCTTCTGATCGAGAATCGAGCCTGTGACCATGGTCAGCTTGCCAGATCGTACAGCCGAATCGAGATTCTCCAGCTTGCCGGTGGAAAGATCATCAATTACTGTGACCTGGTTGTCGCCCGCTACAAGCGCATCGACCAGATTACTGCCGATAAAGCCAGCCCCTCCAGTTACCAGTACCTTCTTTCCTTTCAGCTCCATCATCCGTCACCTTCCATGTACCTAGTCCATTATTCCTCTAATGCTTGATTAGTAATGATTGAGCGGGCCGATACCATGCATAGCCTTGAGACGCATGACGCCTTACGACTTCAAACAACCGGCAATCACCTCGACGACGCGGTCTTGCTGCTCAAAGGAAAGCTCCGCGTACATCGGCAGACTGAGAATCTCGTGAGCCAGTTTCTCTGCCATTGGGAAGTCGCCTCTCTTGTATCCCAGATCCTTGTATGCCTTCTGCAGGTGGATGGGTATAGGGTAATGCATACCGGTTTCAATACCAGCCTTATCCAGCACTCGCCTGACAGTGTCTCTATCTGCCAACCGGACGACATAAAGATGAAAGACCGACTGACAACCAGGAGCCTCATGAGGCAGACTTAGCCCAGAAATTCCCCGAAGACTACCGCCATACCTGTCTGCCAGCCAGCGCCGTGCCTCATTCCACCTATCGAGATACTTTAGTTTCACATCCAGCACAGCAGCCTGAATGGCATCAAGGCGGAAATTATAGCCAAGTATCTCGTGCTCGTACTTGCGTCGCGCGCCATGGTCACGAAGTAAAGCCATCTGCTGCGCTATTTCCGCGTCCTCGGTCACAATCGCTCCGCCGTCTCCAGCAGCCCCTAAATTCTTGCCTGGATAAAAGCTAAAGCAACCCACATCTCCCAGAGTCCCTGCCCTGCGTTCTTTGTAACGGGCTCCGTGCGCCTGGCAAGCATCCTCGATGACCTTGAGATTGTGCCGTCTAGCGATTGCCAGAATCGGATCCATATCAGCGGGCTGCCCATAGAGATGAACAGGAATGACAGCCTTTGTGCGTGAAGTAATCGCTGATTCAAGCTTATCCACATCAAGATTGGCAGTATCAGGCTTCACGTCAACAAAACGTGGGGTGGCGCCAGCAAAAGAAATAGCTTCAGCAGTGGCAATGAATGAATTGGCAGCAGTAATCACTTCATCACCGGCTCCGATACCACAGGCAATAAGAGCAACATGCAGCGCTGCCGTGCCGGAGCTTACCGTCACGCAGTGAGATGCTCCCAGGTAGGAGGCAAAGGACTCTTCGAAGCAGCGTACCGCCTTACCGCCAATGAAACTCCCGGACTCAAAGAGAGGTTTGATCGCTGATTCAATCTCCTCCTTCAGGCTCCTGTACTGGGCAGGAAGGTCCACGAAAGGAACAGGCGTGCGCGTCAAGCCGGCCGACATAGGCTTTCTCCATTACCTGTGCTAACTCCTGTTCTCATTACCCGAGCAGGATTGCCGGCAACAACAGCACCAGCGGAAACATCACGCGTAACGACAGCGCCAGCGCCTACTATTGCGCCTTCACCAATTGTGACATCACACAGTATAACCGCACCGGATCCTATAGAGGCGCGGCTCTTCACCAAGGTATGGTGCACCTTCCAATCCTTCTCACTTTTGAGCGTGCCGTCTGAGGTAACTGATTCCGGGTATGGATCGTTGATAAACATAACGCCATGCCCGATGAACACCTCATCTTCAATGGTTACGCCCTCGCAGATGAAAGTATGACTCGATATCTTGCAGCGATCGCCGATGCAGGCATTTTTCTGAATCTCCACAAAAGCGCCAATCTTGCACTCTCTGCCTATACGGCAACCATAGATATTGACAAAGTCATGGATAACTGTTCCTTGTCCTACTTCTGTATCGGCAGTAATTTTTTGCAAAGGTCCTGGCGTAACCATCTACACGGAACCTGCAAGCGGAAGAGGCTTGCCACTATGAATCGACCTGTCAGCCGCCTCCAGGATATTAACTATCCTCAGCCCCGCCTCACCGTCGCTCATGGGCTTTCTGCCCGTCTGAACGCATTCTACAAAATGAGCAACCTCGGTCTTTAATGCTTCACTCAAATCCAATACCGGCGCGTACATGTCGCCGATACGATACTGGATAAGATTCCTATAACGATGCTCCTCGGATTGTGGCTGCTCGACTGTGATGCCTTTGTCGTAGATGCGCACCTTCTCCATCGGCTGAAGATCGTCGTAGGCAATCATCCTTTTCGTTCCGCCGATGAGAATCTGACGGATCTTCACCGGCGACAGCCAGCTTACGTGAAAGTGAGCTATGAAATTGTCCTCGAAGCTTAGACTGATATAAGCAATATCCTCAATGCCATTGCCGGCATGCCGCGCGCCTGTAGCATGAACAGTCCGCGGGTTGCGACCCAGAAGGTAATCCATCACCGACAGATCGTGCGGCGCCAGGTCCCAGATGACATTGACGTCATTCTGGAATAGTCCCAGATTTATGCGAATGGAGTCGAAGTAAACAATGTCACCCAGCGCCCCGCTGTTGATCTCCTCTTTTATGCGCTTGACCGCGCCGTTATAGATAAATGTATGATCGACCATGAGGGTACGCTTCCGCTCTGCCGCCATAGCTACCAGCTCCAGACACTCAGCGGAAGTGGAGCACATCGGCTTCTCGACCAGCACATGCTTACCAGCGCTCAAGGCTTGCTTTGCCAATAGATAATGGCTGTTTACCGGCGTGGCGATGACAATAGCAGCAAGGCCCGGGTCGTCAAGGAGCTCGTGATATTGGGTTGTCAAGCGGACTGTCGGATAGCGTCGGCCTATCTTGGCTAGCTTCTCGGGGAAGAGATCGCAGACATAGCGCAGCTCGACGCTCTCATGCTCGAAGAAGTTTCTGATGAGATTCGGGCCCCAGTAGCCGCAGCCGACAACACCAACACTAAGCAAATCCGACATGGCAAACTCCCTTGCTCCAGCGTCAGTCTTGATCTTCGCACAATCGGCTACCCGCCACAAATAAGCCCGTGTAATCTACGGCGATAATTCACCAGGCTGCTGGAATAACAGAAGGGCTCCTGGACGGCAGGTGGGACCGATCGGCCTGGAGCTGCTCAAATGTGCTAGTGGCCATATCGACTGCATCAGTATCGATACTTCCAGATCAAAAGCCGGTGTTCGAGCGCCTCTACTATGAAAGTGAGGGCCAGGGCAACCAGCATGAGTGTCGCTACTCCGACGAGCACCGTGGCCATGTCGTAGAGCCCGGAGGCTTTGGCTATCATATAGCCGAGTCCAGCCTCGGCGGAAATGAACTCTCCGATGAAAGCACCCAGAAGAGCCAGGCCTACATTTAATTTCATAGCGTTTACCACCCAGATTATGGAGGTCGGCATCACGACAAACCGGAAGGTCTGCGTGCTGCTGGCACCAACGATTTGCATGAGGCGCAGGTACTTCTGCTCGACCGACGTCGCCCCCTGGTATGACTGCACCAGCGCAACCACGAAGGTACATAGAAAGGCAAGCGCTATTTTGGAGAATATTCCGATGCCAAACCAGACGATAATCATAGGCGCCAGAGCAAACATAGGAATTGACGCTAATGCCTGTCTCTTATACACATCTCCGAG
>CAYPBX010000258.1:0-4572 GCA_964409075.1 uncultured Candidatus Obscuribacterales bacterium | reverse complement strand
GAGATCATGCCTAGTCTCGTGGGCTCGGAGATGTGTATAAGAGACAGCAACCATGGTTATTCCTTGGGACAGGCTCAGATGGGACGGTGGTATGTAAGAGAGCGCATCCTGTGTGCCGAGAACTGATGCAACTCCCAGCAGAGTTAAGACAAAAAGGGCCGGGACTGCCAGCATGCTTAGTATGGCCAAGCCTCGATAGCCGAAATAGGCGGTGATCATCATGAGAATACCGCCCCAGCCGGCAGCGCAGGGAACAGAAGTAAGATATCCGCCCTCTGGGCACATGGCCTGGATGGTCTGGGCGAAGAAGCCGACCTGTACTGCGTACCAGCCTATCAGCGTGACGGCGATGACAATTCCTATGAGCCGGGCGCCGGCCGGGCCGAATGCGCCTCGGGCGAGCATGGTTGTGGAGATGCCGCAGCGGGCGCCGGCAGCGCCGACCAGTCCAGCGCACAGTGTTCCCAGCGCATTGCCGGCAAGAGTCGAGATGATCACCTCTGGAAGGCTTAGCCCCTGAGCGAGCGTGGCTCCCTGGTAGAGACCAGCTATGCATATGGCCACACCGGCGATCTGAAAGGAGAGAACCAGAAGAGAGCTGCGCCTCTCCTGGGGGACCGGCGTGAGGGCGAAATCGTTCTCGTCAGCTGCCTTATGGAGAGGAGCAAGCCCAGAAGGGCTAACTTTGCCTCTTGCGGCGAGCCCTTGCCTGTGTGTCCTGAGGGTTGCTGGCATGCGGATCGTGCGGACAAAGCCCTTGCTGCAGGCTGATTATAGGACTGAGAGTTGAGTAGACAATCCGGCAAATACGTAGGCGGAGAGATGAATTTATTAAATCTGCAACAGTCGATTAGATTGGCAGTGCTTGGGCAACCTGGCATTATACTGAGAATAAATCTTTTTGGGGGTGCATTTCGTGCTCAGAATTGTTATGCCACTGATAGTGGCAGTGGCAGCCTCGGCGATACCGGCTGTGATGCTGTTCAAGGCACTGGATGAATTTGGTCGTGTAAACGATCTGCCGAATTACTATGCAGCTGCTTGGTCTGTGGTCAACAGACGTGCTGACGATATATATGACGTGAAGAGACTGGGTCAGACTGAGCACGCGCTCTTCCCTTCTATGGGAGAGCGCGTTATCAGGTTCCACATAGCACCACCAGGGATACCGTGGCTGCTGCCGGTTGTTGCTTTTCCTCCGGCGCCGGCACCTTATATGTGGATCGTGGTATTGCTGGCGGGGCTGGTTTTCAGCGTGTGGCTCTGTGTGGTTATCTTTAATCTCTCCTTCCAGCAGGCGCTTATCATGTGGGCCGTGCTGGTAGTGTCCGGACCCGCTTACGAGTCGCTGCGCATAGGACAGCTTGCGCCTCTTATACTTCTGGCGTTTCTCTTGTTCACTCTTGCTCTCAAGAGGGGCAGGACTCTTCTGGCAGCGCTAGCGCTTTCTTATTTGCTGGTCAAACCACAGTTGCTAATTCCGCCTGTGGTGTATCTTGTTGGTGCCGGGCGCTATATGCTACTTGTGCAGGTGGCAGTGATTGTCGCTGCCTTTTCGGCTGCCTCGCTGATTCTTGTGGGTTTCGGTCCATGGCAGGACTATGTCAAAATGATCTCTGGATCGGTCGAATACAGCTGTTACCTGCAACCGGAGCTGACGCCTTCCGTCAGGGGACAGCTCTTGCGGCTGCTGCCGGAGCTGCCGAGGTTTGTATCGACTGCAGGTGCTGTTCTCTGGTTGTCTGGAATGGGGCTCTTGTTCTGGATTGGCCGCAGGTTCAGAATTTCATCACTCTGGCTGGAGGCGGGATTGCTGTCAATCTTTCCTGTCGGGCTTGCTCTGGGTCTCCATAATCATGATTACGATCTTCTGCTTCTGCTGCCCACCTTAGCTGTGCTGGCGAAGATGAAACTGAACGACGGGCTGCCGGAGTGGGCGCGGCTCGTCCTTATGCTATCCGGGCTCTTCTTTTTGCTGCCGTTTTACCTCTTCGTTCATTACAGCTACCTCTTGCAGGGCGGTCTCTGGAACCCGCTTGCCATTGTATTGATTCTGTTTGTGGTTTATGTCCTGATGACTCTGTGCCGGAACAAGCAGGAGTTTGCTTGACCGATACGGCCGTGTTCTCTCCGCCTGTGGTGCCACCCGCGCTGGCTCCGCCGGCGGTGTACTCGGGGCCGACGCTGTTCAGAGAAAGAAGGGGCACGTCAGTCATGCTGATAGTTTCTAATGTAAAGGTTGGTGCCCCGGGGCATAAGTTTTGTTTTGCTCTTCTTTTTGTCGTTCAACAACAGGCGAAGATTCTCGGCGCTGGACTGGAGCTGCTCCTCATGGCTCTGCCAGGTCTGAATCTCGGTCTTGCGGCGCCTCTGGAATATCTCTCTTAGCTGATCCAGCTGTTGCATAGCATCGGGGGGCAGCTCTATCCGTCCGGCCCGGCGGCCGCCGGTAAGGCTGGATATAATTTCACGCCTGGTGCGCTCCCAGGCTTCCTGCCCTGCCTTATCGGTCTCCCTTGCCCTCGCGTCGGCAAGACTCTTGTAGTACTGCTTTGCCTCCTCTGTCTGGCGCTCAAGCGAGGCGAGCGCTGCCTCCACCTGCGGGTCCAGCCCTTCTTTTCTGCTGGCAGGAGCATCCGTCATCCCCTGGCTGCCTTGTGGTCCGACAGCATCCAGGTAGGTAAGCGCCTGGTGGCAGAGCCGCCCCACCTCCTTGTCCGGTGCCAGCGCATGCGCTATGCGGAACTCCCTTATGGCATCGTCCTTCTGCTTGAGATGGAGGAAGGCATTAGCCATGTAATAGTGGAGAATGGCGTTGTTGAATTCGGCCGTGAGGACCTGACCAAGGTGCCCGATGGCGCTTGAATAATCTCCGGCGTTGTACTCGGCAATTCCCTGTCTCAAGAGCGGATGCTCGGCACGGGCGGGAGCCCCTGCAAAGGCAATGGCAAGTAAAGTTGCTCCAGTCAAAAGTTGAAATCTCAGTGACGGCATCTTGATCTGTTCGCAAGGATCGCCCTATTCCATTAATACTATTCCTTCGGGATGGTGAACTTTAACTCGGTCAGCCGTGAAATTCTCATCTCTCCCAGGCACTGCCCGGCACCGGTGCCGGGTTGCCAGTCTATCTGGCCCGACAGCTCGGCTGCCGCGTCCACCTGGGGCGAGCCGCCTCCGAGGATGTAGCCCCAGGCTGTGCCGGGTGGAAGCTCGATCTTGTTCTCCTGCATGAGCGGCTTGGCCAGCCCGTCGGGCATATTGTTGGCATTGAGCCAGCCGGGAAGGTTGCCGTCCTGGCTGGAGGAGATCTTAATTTTTGGGTTGGTGTTGTCGTTGCCGGCATACTGAGGATAGATGAAATAGGTTCCGGCTCCCGGCGCATACTGCTTACTGTTCAGCAAGGCCCTTAGATTGGAGATCGAGAATTTGTAGTCAATCTGCTTGAGCCTCTGAAGCATTTTATTGAAGGCCAGCTCATGGTCTGCCGGAAGCTTGTTAATGGCAGCAAGCAGGCTTACGTTGTTGTACTCGCTGCCCAGCTGGGCATAACCGTTTAGTTTGCGCCCATCAGGCAGGGTGTATTCCTTGATCCCCCACTTTTCCGCGGGCGCGTTGTACGGCGTCTCGTTGACCTTTACTCCCTCGACATACCAGCGCGCAGTGCTGTCGAACTGAATTCTCACGAAAGCCCGGGGAATTGACAGTTGATAGCTTATCTGAGGATTGGCGACAGCCGAGGCTGAGGCTACGAGAGTTCCATTCTTCCCGCCTGCCAGCCCGGAACCGTGCCAGGCGTTTGGCACCGCAGTGCAATCTGATCCCAGAGGAGCAAAGGCGGGCGTGTTGTCGCTGAAGTAACGATCGGAGATAAGGTGCGGCATCTCGTTTTGCTTGAAGGCGGTGAAGCAGAAGGCCTTGCCGTTGACAGTAAAGGGAGAGTACCCTGTCAGGTAGCGCGAGCCGCCTTTTTCAACCCGATCAGGCTCTATTCCCGAGGGAAACTGATCCTGGGAAAACTGTATGTTGCTCTCCTTTTCACGGTCGACCATGGCGAAGGAGTAAGCGCTTTTCTCCTGGCTTTTGCCAACGGTTGCATCTTCCCCGAGAAGCGATGCCTGGCGATTGTCGGCCAGCTGACTGAAGTAAGCATCCAGCAGAGTCTCGTTTCTAAGCTCGCTGTCGAGCTTTTGCGTGAGCTGCTCAGCCATTGCGAAAGCCTCTTCTGCATTACTTGCCGTTGCCGCCAGCGCGTAACCATCTCGCTTCATCTCCTCGGCATTCGCGTTTATCAACAATGCCTTGCCCCAGGCGCGATTGATGTTGGCGAGTCCAAACATTCCTTGTGAATCAGCGCAATCGCCATAGAAGGGATCGCTGTCCACTTTGATGTCCGTGCCATGTGCGGCGATGTTTAAAATGGCTGCATCGACCGCGTTGCGGACCTGCCTGGAGCCGCCCATCACCAAGGCAAGCTGAAATCCAATGTAAACCAGTGCGACCAGAAGCACAGCACAGACTGCTGCCAGAATAAGCGATGCTCCGGTCTTGCTCCTTTGTCTATAGCGGAAGCCG
>CAYPBX010000257.1:0-4582 GCA_964409075.1 uncultured Candidatus Obscuribacterales bacterium | reverse complement strand
GGAGTGTGTCATCGAGATCCTCGAGGCTGCTGACAAATGTGTCCTGCCTCCTCTGTGCCCGTAAGGGGGTAAACTGCAGATATCCCGCCAGCGGCCAGGAGGAGCCTGGGTCAAGCTGGGCGGTGCGATCGCAGACAGAAAAAGTACCAGGAAAGTTGGTCACCAGGCAAGCAAAGAGGCTATTCCTCACAGTTGCCCACGCATCTCTGCTAACGGTAGCGGCACTGGAAATTAAAGCCGCATCGACCGTTTGCAAGGCGGCAATGAGCGACCATAAATCAGCGCTGGCTGCCCCTGTCTCGAGCTGCTGGCAGTAGGAGACAGCCTCATCGAGGGCCATCTGCTTGCGCCGCTCCTTTACCGCCATCATCGCCTCCTTGTAATTAGGCGCTCCGTCGCTGCGTTCCGCAGCGCTCCGCGCTCGGGTAACCTGGTGCTCTTCTCCACTGCTTGAGGGTGAGGTTAGGCTAACACCGAGCCGCATTCTATATACCCATTTTTTGTGGCTTAGCCTTCAGCACCTGCTTGGCGGCGGACCTTATGGGTTTGTGTATAGAGATTTATAGTCCGGCTTAACAAGGGAGCCGCGCTTGTTGTGCCAATCTGGTAGCAGGCACGCTCGCTTGTGATAGATGAGATTTTAGTCCTCATTTCGGCGACATAAGCCGGTGGTAAGCCATCGGCAAAGGACAGAAATAATGAAAGCGCTCAGTGAGGGAAGAGAGGTGGCGCCGGGTCCGCAGTGGATCAGGGCGCTGACCGGCTGGCTGGCTACGGCGACTGATCCGGAGCCGCAGAGACGGGTGCGCGTGGTGGAGCGGCAGATCGGCAGGTCGCAGCGCAGCCAGAGACTGATGCAGGAGATGAGGTTTCGAGATAGTTTAGCCAGGGCAATCCGATCGGCCCAAAGGCAGAAGCCTGCCGATGATTGGCTTGCCCAGGGATCTGGCGGACAGACTTCTGAAGTTTAAGGCTTGTCCTGAGCGCTTCCGGAACCGCTTGGGCGGCAGCTCTGGCAGGCATGGCCTTGCCCGGCCGCGGCGCCTTCAGCGCAGGCCGCCTGCGTAGCGTTGAACTGCCCTTTTGTATTCGAGATTTTCTGGTTCCTTGTTATAGGCCTTCTCAAGCTCTGCTTCGCCAGCCTTGCGCTGCCCCAGCTTTTTAATCAGCAGCATGCCGAGCCGATAATGGGCCTCGGCATTGCCTGGATCAAGCGCTGCAGCCCTCGACAGCATCTCTTTAGCAAGCTGATGCTGGTTGTAGTGCTCGGTGAGCAGCCAGCCGAGCTTGCCATGATAGCGTGACTGAGAGGGATCAAGCTCGATTGCCTTCTCAATCTCGGCTTTGGCGGCCTCGAAATTGTTGTAATGCTCCGCCAGGAGGTTGCCCAGATTGAAGTGCGGCTCTGCTGCCTGCCTATCGGCTTCGATCGCTCTTTCCAGCTCGGCCTTTCCCTCATCAAAGCGCTTAAGATCGACGCTCAAGACCGATCCAAGGCGGTCATGTGCCCGCCATGATTGGGGGTTGAGGCGCAGAGCTTTGCGGAGCTCCTCCTCGGCACCATGGTAATTCTTGTACAGGTCTCGGTAGACCATCGCCAGGCCGACATGAGCGTCAGCGTTGCGGGGGTTTATGGAGAGAGCCTGGCGAAACTGATCGTGTCCCTCATCAAAGCGCTTGCGGTGGATGACTAAGAGCGTGCCCAGGCCGACGCGCGCCGCATCCAGGTTGGGATTGATTTCGACAGCACGGCGAAACTCGCGCTCTGCCTCATCGATGCGCGACAGCCGCTCCATCAGGAATTCGGCAAGCAGGTAATGAGCGCGCGCGTCGGTAGGGGCCAGCTGAATGCCTTTGCGGAACTCGGTTTCTGCTTCCTGGTATCTTGATTTATCCAGAGCCAGGGCAAGTGCCAGCTCGCTGTGTAGGACGGCCCGGCCCGGATCAATCTCAATTGCCTGCCTCAGCTCCCTTTCGGATTCCCGGTGCCTTCCGCGGGCATCCCGCAACAGACGCCCGAGAGCCAGCCTGGCTTCCCAGTCGTCGGCATCGGCTGCGACTGCCTGGCGGAAGAGCTTTTCGGCTTGATCGAAATCCCTGCGCTGGGCAGCTATCAACAGGCCAAGGTTAACCAGCGCCCGCACGTTGAGGGCGTTGAGCTCGAGCGCTTTTCTGTACTCCTTCTGAGCCTGATCGATATTGCTGGAATGGTGCTCGAGTATGTAGCCCATAAGGTTGTGTGCCATGGAGTTGGTCGGGTCCAGGCTGACTGCTTTCTGGGCCTGCAGGAGAGCGTTGTCCGGCGAGCCTGTGCGCAGATAGGCAAGCCCGAGCTTCTCCCGGGCTCGGGAGGAGTTCTCGTCGTTGATGACGGCCGCCTTGGCTGCTGCCTGGGCTTCGCGGAAGCGGGACTGGAGGTCATAGGCCTCAGCCAATATTATGTTTGCTTCCACAGATTGTGGATTGAGTGTTACTGCTTGCTCGAGCTCGTGCACCGCATCCCAGAGGCGATTTTCATCCACCAGCTTTTTGGCTAGGCGCATATGCTGGGAATAACTGGCCAGACTTCCGCCAGGCAGGACCTTCTGCCCGGCAAAGGTCGGTCCGCCAGCCAGTGCTGCGCTTGCAGGGGCCAGGCGCTGGACACTTGGTGGCACTCCGATAACAAGACTAGGACCGATGAAAGCCCCTGCCATGACTGGCGTCTGCATCTCACCCTTCTCACGCAGGACGCTGCTCTGCACCCGATTGCGCATCGTGTTGAACGCTCGGTCGATCGAGACCTTCCCGCCGTCCTCTTTGAGCGCGTCGATAAAGTACCTGGTGAAATAGCTGTTGGCAAGCGACTCAGACTCCCAGGATCTCTGGTCCGGGGCGCTCGAGGCTATGACCAGACTGCCCGTACCCTGGGCGATCTCCTGGCTGTCGACATTTGTGCGGGTCAAACCCTTGTGGCCTGCCGAGCCGCCGGCCCCGCTGTAGCAGGTGTCCAGCACCAGGAGGAGACGCCTGGTGTGAACGCGCTCCTTAATCAGCCGCAGGAGCTGCTGCATCTCAATGCCGGTTGCAAACAGCTTCACAAGCTCCGTGTCGTGGGCAACTATGTAGTTGACGCCGCGGATGTCAGCGCCGGCAGGAGATCCGTGCGTGGACAGATAGATGACGACAAGGTCCTCCGGGGCAGCTGCATGGGGCAGAAAGGAGTCACCAAGAACATCCATGATGTTGATTTTAGTGGCGGTGTCATCCGTGAGCAGCTTGACGTGATCTGCCCTGAACCTGCCGCCTGATGGATCGATAAGATATTCGTAAAAGTCCTTGGCATCTTTGGCAGCATACTTGAGTGAGGGTACCTTGGTGTCGGCAAAGTTGCTGATGCCAATAACTACAGCCCACTTGTCACCGACCGGGGCCACGCTACCTGGCTTGATGGCAAGAGCAACCGGTGCTGTTAGCAAGAGACATAAAGCAAGCGCCATGAGCGCGGTTGCTGTCAGCCTGGGGCAAGCCAAGGCAATGTAAAAAACGCTCTTACGGGCCCGGATAGATTTTGCCTGAACTGGCATGAGGAACCTCTTATCGGGCTGATGTGCCGCAGGTTGATTTCCCCTGCGCTGCTGGAATTATTACAAAGCAAAGGGAAAGATTAGGCGCATAAATTCAGTATAGTTCCACAAGGCGGAACCCTTTAGCTGGTTGCCTGGACCTTACGCAAGGATAGGGCAGCTCATATTTACCGATTCTAATGACGATCGTCGAACTTTTTTTGCCCTGGGACGTTTAATCCAGTGAGACTGATGTCGATTATCAAAGGAGAAAACCATAATGAAAGGAATGATTGCACTGGCGATTGCTTTTGGTGTGGGGACTGGCGTGGTCGGATTGGCTACAAGCCCCCCTGCTCAGGCATCACCCTGGAGCAAGCATGTTAATCAGCGCCAGAAAGCACAGCAGAAGCGCTTGGTCAACGGCGTGAAAAACGACTCTTTGACAAAGCGCGAATTGGTAGGGCTTGAGAAACGCCAGGCTAAGCTGGCCGCCAAGGAGCGTCGTATGCGCCGCACAGGCCGGGGCCTTACCCCTCGCGAGGCAAAGCAGCTCAATCAGGACCAGAATCGGCTCAGTCGGAATATCTACAAACAAAAGCATGACGATCAGAGCCGCAGCGGAGACTCTCAGTAGAGACAACGATTAACCCACGCGCCCGCAAAGGTTGTGAAGCGCCTGTCATTAGTGACAGGCGCTTCACCGTTTATCCGGTCGCGATGCCGGATTTTTGCTTGCCACGGCGGTATTCTATGTTTGGTTCGGCTCGTGTCTTAAGGAGTGTATTCATGTCGCTGGCGGAGAGAACATGTATCCCTTGCCGGGGCGGTGTGCCGCCGCTGGGGGCTGAGGAGATAGACAGACTGAAAAGCGAGCTTCATGGCTGGAGTTGTGTCGAGGAGCGAAGGCTGGTGAAGGAATTTGCCCTGCGAAACTTTGCTGAAGCGATGCATCTAGCCAATCAGATCGCCAAGCTGGCTGAGGCAGAGAACCATCACCCGGAAGCGTTTGTAGGCTTCGGACACGAGGTCATACA
>CAYPBX010000256.1:0-4588 GCA_964409075.1 uncultured Candidatus Obscuribacterales bacterium | reverse complement strand
GTTTAAGATATCAGGAAAGATCAGATAAGGAGCTTCAGAGTGCGTTACACAGCTGAGTTCAACAAAATAGTCACCGAAGAGCGCAACCCCAGGACCATGGATCTGGACACGTTGAGCACTCACGATCTGGTCGCCAAAATTCAGGGCGAAGATCTTGAGGTTGCCACGGTAGTTGCAGGCTGCGTAAAGGCGATCGCATCCGCAGTGGACGTGATTGTAGATCGGCTCAAGAGTGGCGGGCGGCTTCTCTACTTTGGCGCCGGAACCTCCGGCCGGCTAGGGGTGCTCGATGCAGCCGAATGCACCCCGACCTTTGGTGTCGATCCCAATACCATCCAGGCGTATATCGCTGGTGGCAGGGAAGCCGTGTTTCACTCCTTCGAGAACGCCGAGGACAGGAGCGACGCTGGCGCGGCCGATGCCCGCTCAGCTGCCATCACCGCCAGGGATGCTGTTGTCGGCATTACTGCGTCCGGCCGCACCCCTTATGTTGCTGGCGCGGTGGAGTTCGCTAAGAGCCAGGGAGCCTGCGTCATCGCCATAGTCAACAATGAGGATACCGAGCTGGAGTCCTATGCTGACGTAACCATCGCCGCCATCGTAGGACCGGAGCCGATCAGCGGCTCCACGCGCATGAAGGCCGGCACGGCGCAGAAGATGGTGCTCAATCTGCTATCTACCTGTACTATGGTCAAGCTAGGCAAGGTGTACGAGAACCTGATGGTCGACCTCAAGCCTACGAATGAGAAGCTGCGCGAGCGCGCCGTATCGATCATCTCCACTATTTGCGGCGTTCCCCGTCATGTAGCCGAAGGCGCGCTGGTGGCATCGCACGATAACGCCAAGACAGCCATACTAATGGTGAAGAAGAAGATAGGCCGCGCCCAGGCCGAAGCCCACCTGGAAAGATCAGGTGGCTCCTTGCGCTCGGCTCTCGACACGCCAATCAGCCCGGCTCCCAGGGGGGTTTGCTGATTTAAGCGCTCCCAGGTACAGGAAAAATTGCCGCTACAACAACCTCATCCGGCAGTCAGCACAAAAGACTCTAAGCCCGTTGGGGCGAAAGTAACGAACCTCAGCCCACTTGCGGCTGTAGGCTATGTACATCCTCTCATCGCTCACCCCCCGATAAGCAATGTGCACCCTGCCCTGGCAGCAGATCATATTCTCCTGCCCGCTCTTAGGAGATCTCTTTGCAAAGCGGCTCTTCCAGCCTGCAACCAGCTTGCCGAAGAAAGCTGATATGCTCAGGCAGGCAGGTGAAGCGCTCCGGCTCATGAGCGCGCAGCCGAGCGGAGCAGGAGCGGAGCGCTGGCGTAGCCAGGCAGGGAGCGATTATAACTAAAACTGCTTTTAGCCATCTTTTATACTCTCGTAAGAGCTTAAGACCGGCAAAATGACGGTGAACTGCGTTCCGGCACCCACCTGCGAGTCGACTTCAACCGCGCCCCGGTGCCGCTTTATAATCTCATGGGTTATCGCTAGCCCCAGCCCGGTGCCTCCGCCAGCCCGTGTCCGCGCCTTGTCCCCGCGGTAGAAGCGGTCGAAGATATGCGGCAAGTCATCAGGGTCAATACCAACACCATCGTCTTTTATCACTACCTTCACCTGGCTCCCATCCACGACCTGGGTCGAGACCGTCACATTGCCGTCGCCAGCTGTATAGCTGACAGCATTAGCCAAGAGATTAACCAGCGCTCGCTGAAGCTGAATGCTGTTGCCTGCCACGACAACCCCATCGGCAGCAGCAAGGTTATTGAGGTTGACCTGCCGCTTCTCGGCCTGAGCACGAATCTCATCCACCGCATCCGATATCACCTGGCTGAGATTGACCGGCTCCTCCCAGCGCACCGAGCTGTCCGCATCCAGCCTGGTTACATCAAGCAGATCCTTTAGCAGGCTTGACTGCCTCTCCACCAGCTTTTCCAGCGAGGAGAGAAACCTGGCTCGCAAAAGAGGATCATCGCCGGCTCCAGCCTGAAGAGCCTCAACGACAGAGCCTATCGCCATTGTTGGTGTTTTCAGCTCGTGGCTGGCGTTGGCGATAAACTCCTGACGCAGGCGCTCCTGCTCTCTCAGCCTGGCAATCATCTGGTTGAAAGAGAGCGCCAGCTCCCCGAGCTCATCATCCCTCATTTCAGGGACAAATACAGATATGTCTCCGGAGATAGCTATCTGGCGCGCCATGTCACTCATCTCCCTGATAGGCCTGGTTACGCGCCGCGCCAACCAGAGGCTGACAAAGGCAGTGACCACGCCACTGGCAGCAATAAGCTCCAGGAAGAAGATCAGATCCTTGTTGAGCCTCTGCTTAAGATCGGTTAGCGGAACCCCGACCCTTATGACACCACCGGTTTCACCAGCCGATCTCACCGGGTAGGCAACGTAGAGCCAGTCGGTTTTGGTAGCATCGGCTGTGCGTTTGTATATAGCAGCAATACCAGCCAGCGCCTCGTTAATCTCCGGCTCGTCAGCAATGAACTCACCGGTTTCTGAGGCAGCGCAGCCGGAATCAGCAATGACATGCCCCTGGTTGTCTACCACGGTAATTGACAGCCCCAGCTTGCTGGCATGCCGGTCGGCAGCCCTTTGAATACGAGATGTCGACTCAGGCGAATCAAGGGCCAGGTCATTGTCGATCTCAAGGGCCAGGTTAACCGCTTCTACCTCGAGCGCATTGCGCAGGTCATTCATCGACTCTTGCCGAATGATAAACAGCGAGAAGAGGCTCACCAACGCGAGAGCAATAGTGAGGATAAGCAGGTAGGTTGAGAGCAGCTGGTTAGCCAGACTGCGCGCAAACAACCTGTAGAGCTTTCCCAGGACAGGCATGGTCTCGTCTCAAAGGAACGGCAGATATACTTATACTTTAGCCGTATCTAGCACTTCTACCATAAATTGTATGTCTTGCTTGGCTGCTCGTCTGCTTAAGCACACCGTGCCAGTGCATCGCAGCTACCCCGCCCAAGCTGCAGCCAAACCTTAATACTGGGTGAATTAAGCCGGCAAGTAATGGAGATACTGTTAAGACTAACGGTTGAAGCTGTGAGAAACTATAGAGTGGTTGGTGTGGTTCCAGACCGGAGAGTCAAGGAGTTAATATGAAGTCAGGTCCGGTTGCAGGAGGGAGGTCAGATCCAATGTCAGGTGTTGTTAATGTTACCGACACAACTTTTGATGAGGAGGTCTTGAAGTCCGAACTGCCTGTTCTGGTCGACTTCTGGGCCCCCTGGTGCGGTCCCTGCAAAGCAGTGGCGCCAGTCATTGAAGATCTGTCCAAGGACTTTGCGGGGCGCTTGAAGGTCGTTAAGCTCAATACCGACGAGAACCCGAAGACAGCCCAAAAGTACACAATAAGAGGCATACCCAGCCTGTATCTCTTCAAGAATGGGCAGGTGGTAGAGCAGGTTGTGGGCGCCGTTCCCAAGTCGACATTATCGACAGCAATTACAAAGCATATTTAGTTATATAGGAGCCTTGTTGCTTGTCGGACCGTCCGGAGCAACAGGGCAACAGATTCGACAGGGGCGGTTGCATAGACCGCCGGCTCAGGTAGCGATGAAGGAACTCCTTTTAGTCTTTCTCCTAGCGCTCGTGGTCGGCAGCATCATCAACGGCTGTTTGCGCAACACCCAGGAGCCGGCTACTGACCCGGACAGGCAGGCAAGCGCAAGCCAGGGGGCAGGTCACAATGCCACCTCCCGGGAGCTACCTGGGCTCAAACCAGTCGCGGCGCTGGTTGGAGACACCAGCGATACCGACTTTGCCCATGATGTTCTCAGCTCCGGCCAGCCTGTGCTTGTAGACTTCTGGGCCGACTGGTGTGGCCCCTGCAAGGAGATGGCGCCGGTCATCAACGAGCTGGCCTCTCAATACCAGGGACGACTTACTGTCCTGCGCCTGGATGTAGACGACAACCCGGCAACCAGCGGCCGTTACGAGGTTATGGGCATTCCGACCTTCGCTATCTTCAAAGAGGGACGCCTGGCTGCGCGCATCACGGGCGCCGTACCTAAGGAACAGCTTGTCAGCGCCGTGGAGCGCTGTCTTAACTGACAGCCTGAAGAAATAGGGATAACCCGATAGCAGCTGCCGCAAAATAGGCGGTCAACAGCCTGCCTGTCAAGATAAAATAACGTTAGTATGTAGATCTGGGGCAACTGGATGCGTCCGTTTGTAATCACCTTCATCATCGCTCTTGTTCTCTCCTGCCTTGCTCACGGCTTCCTTATGGATGTTCCGCCTTATCCGCTGCCGGTTGGCCTCAACGACATCAGTCAGGGTGAGCTCGGGCTGGAGCGCGACGACACAGTTATCCCGGAGATGAACCTGACGGATCAGGAGCGCGGAACCAGGTACATGACTCAAGTTCATGATCATGGCAAGGAAACCTTCATCGAGTGGCCCTTTGGATCGGCAAATTGATGATTTTGGCACAACAGAAGATGACAATTAGGCTCGATTATCCATCTGCCAAACGCTGAGCCGTTTGGCGACCGAGAGCCTGGGCTATGCTCTACTTGAGAGGCCGAATGAGGATTTAAGATGAAAACCTGGGCAAGATGGACGCTCTTGGTACTCTGGGCAC
>CAYPBX010000255.1:0-4588 GCA_964409075.1 uncultured Candidatus Obscuribacterales bacterium | reverse complement strand
TACACACTCCTTCCGCGCTGAAAATCGGGATTAATTTCTGCGCGGCTCCTTAGCTCCCACAATCCCTCATAGCAGCTCCGCTCGCTGCCTGCCTTTCAGCCGGCACATTCACGCTCAAAAACAGTTGCACGGCTGCCCGATCTGCCTCGACTGTCAAAATCGACCCCCTTAAAGTAACAAAGGTCCCCAAAGTACCCCCTCAAAACCCTCATGAAATCCCGACTCCCAACCCTTTACTACATCGGTGAATAGGTCAGGACTTGGAATCTGCAGTTTTGCGCGGCTGGTGCTTTCAATAGCGTAGGATGTGCAAGAGACTGAGAACCTCGCGCAGTTAGTGTCGGGAAAAGGGCGTCATTAATTGCCGTGGGCTGCTGGGTAGCTTTGATCAGCGGTCTGTCATTGAGTGCCGCGCCTGCCGGAAGGCACCCTGGTGGCAAGATGCTGTGTGAATCCAGGAAACAATCCTGCCATGCGCTCCAGAATGATACCAGGAGCCGTAAGGATGATTTCGCGGCTGCCACCACGCTCCATGGCTTTGATTATGTCTGACGCGGCCTCTTCTGAGCTGATACTGAGAATATGGCGCATGAGCCAGCCTTTGAGATTTTTTTGTTGGGCTATGTGGGTGGGGCTGATGCTCGGGCCCATGGAGTTCTTCTCGAAGAATTCCGTTCTCACCCAGCCGGGGGAGACTGTAATTACGTCAATTCCCTGACCTTTGAGCTCGGCTGCCAGGCCCAGCGAGAGGCCTGTGAGTGCAAATTTGCTTGCTGCGTAGCATACGCTGCCTGGAAAAGATACCTTGCCTGCTACCGAGGATATGTTGACGATCTTGCCTGTGCCGGACTGGATGAGATGCGGGAGAGCCGCATAGACCGTGTACAGCGCACCGAAGAAGTTTACGGCGAACACATGGTGCCAGTCGTCGGGTGTTAGCCGAGTTACTGGACCTGGTCTGGCCAGCCCTGCATTGTTTACTATCAGGTTTAGATCGCCAAATCTCTCTAAACATTGGTTTACCAGCGATTCTGCCAATTCTCTGTTGGATATGTCACCAACGACAGAGTGCGCCTGCCCGCCGGCGGACTCAATCTCCTTTTGTGTTTCCGTAAGCTTTTCTCCCGAGCGTGCATTGATGACCAGCCGAGCTGAGAAGCGCTGAGCGAGCATGATGGCAAGCGCCCGCCCTATGCCTGAGGATGCGCCAGTGATGATTCCGGCAAGGTTCTTCTTCAGCCCCGCTGTTTTGGTCACTTTTCATTTCCCGACTGTGAGCGAGCGAGAGCCCATTATATTAGCTTGTGTCCGGCCGTCCTCCGGTAGGCATGCTGCCCGGCTCTCTGGAAGGGAAGCCGTCCTGACCTTCTAAGGTGAGTCGGACTGGGTCCTGGGCAGGTCCGATTGTGTGAGAAAGAACACCCTGATATTCCGGGCTGGTGGAATCGCCTCGAATCCGTCTTCGGGCCCGTCCCGTTTGCAAATTTGCCAGAACTCCTCTTCAGTTGCTGCCATTCCCATGGCTATGTAGGGATGCCCATGCGTGGTATCGGAGACCCACAGGTCGAGTTGGTTCCTTCCTTGTGGACCATAGAGCTCATCTCCCTCTGGGTGATAATGAAACTCACCGAGAAAATGGCTGTTATGGTTAGCGGCACATGAAAAAGTGAGAATCCCTCTCTCATAGTGTTTAAGCAGTCGATCCCGTCTGCTCAGGCATTCGGACCAGGCAGCGTCCTCTTCAGTCTGGCTCCAGCCCGCATATTCGCCCAGCGCCACCCTGAGAAGGACAGGGTGGCTGCAGGTCTTTTCGCCGCTTTCCAGTGAATAAAGATAGAAGATGTTGGCTCTGCCGGCCATCCGTAATGCAGTCTGTGACATTCTGCCTGGGAAAGGATAACACAAACTCGGCTGCCAGTCGTCTTCTGCGGTTGCGGCATCTATCCGTTATTGTGCGGTAGCGGTCTGACACGCCAGAGAAAGTATGCAGACGGGAGCGCTTCTTGGCAGGTCGTTGAAGTATTGGTCCAGACAGGGTGGCAGCAGGCTGAATCCCCTCTAACTTTAGAACTAAAGCGTTAACGGTTTACTTTTGAGAGGCGGGTGTTTAGGCGAGGGGTTGGGAGCTTGGCTTCTATCCTCTATTAAACGGTTGACGCTTTGGTTGTCGCTACTGGAAAGCCAACAGGCATATTGACGACCTGGTCTTCAGGCTCTGACCTTAAAAGTAAACCGTTAACGCTTTAGTTTCAGTAGACGGCCATGTCAACAGGTTAATGGTGGTGCTCTTACCTAACCTTCTTACAGCGGGCGGATGGTCTCCCGGTCGCCCGTGGTGTAACGAAAGCCCATCTGGCTGGTGCTGGTCGTAAACGTACCGAACTTTTCTACTGCCACCCGGCGTGAGCCTTCGGGAAATCTGAGCAGGTTGATGTCTCCGTTGATGGATTTAATCACATTTACCACCATGGCGTTGAACATCGGATTGGCGCTGCGCTGAACCAGGCGTATGTTCTGGATCCGCCCGTCGCGCGTCACCACGTAAGAGGCTCTCAGCGCCAGCCCGGGCATGCCTTTGAAGACCGTGTTGACGTAGGAGGCGAAGCGGCTGTAGATATCGCCGGCTACACGTCTGTGCCAGGCGTCCCAGGCCAGCTGCATGGCACGCGTCTCGTCGGGATCGAAAGGCTGGTTGAAGCCGGGCCGCCCGGGCATGAGCTCCAGCGCAGCTGGATCTATTGGTGCTAACGGGCTCTGCCCTAACGGTGAGACGGTCGGGAAAGCATCGGGGCTCCCGAGCAGTTTCTGTCCCGCGAAGCCGTCTTTGTCCGCCGAGAGAGAGAAGGCAGCATTTTCCGCTGGTGTCGTCGGCAGATTTTCAAACAGCTCCTGCGGCGCATCAATAAATGGACTGAGCTTCTTGCTGTCCATCTGTGCTGGCATGTCCCCTTTGCTGGAGGCCGGCCTGGATTTGTCCAGATCAGTCCTGGTCAGGCTGGGCGTGCTTCCGTCGAGCGTCCCGTCGCCCTTGCGCTCGAGCAAGGCATCCTGGCTTACCTTGCCGTGCAGGTGCTTGGCATGGGCAGGTTCGGGGTTACTGGTTGAGATCAGGCTCAATGCTAGCAACAACGCTGCCGATATAATTAGCCTTGCCACTCGAACTCCTCCGGATGCGCGTGCAATTTGGTCTTTGCGCACCCCTAATTTAGATTGTTTCACATCAAAGTAAATGGCGATTTTCCCAGATCACTACGTATTTCCCGCAAGGACACATCGGTCCCGGAGAGAGCGGGCGTTTCAAGCCCGGGTGCGGCACCGCCGGAGCCTTTCCGGCACTATGCCGACCGGGCCTTTAACCTTGAATGGGATTTGCAGCTGACATGAGCACAATTGTCGATAGCCACGCTCACCTTACCTGGGATTCCTTCCAGGACGATCAATCCGCGGTAATCGCCAGAGCGCTGGAGAAAGGCGTATGCCAGATTGTCAATGCTGGAGTGAATCTTGTGACCATCGAGCAGACCGTCGAGCTGACCGAGAGTTATGAGCAGATCTACACGGCAGTCGGTCTTCATCCGCACGAAGCCAGGCACTGGGATGCCGGATCTCGCCGCAGACTGATGGAGGCGGCCGGGCATGCGAAAGTAGTCGCTATAGGCGAATGCGGCCTGGATTATTATTACAACTACAGCGAACGCGGTGATCAAGTCAAAGCCTTCCAGGAGCAGATCAAGATTGCCAGGGAGCTCATGAAACCGCTCATCATACATACCAGAGACGCATGGGAAGATACTTTTGCTACCCTTGAGGAGCAGGATGCCCGCAGTGCAGGCGGTGTCTTTCACTGTTTCAGTGGCAGCCCCCAGGAGGTAGAACGTGCGCAGGACCTGGGTTTTTTCATCTCTTTTTCAGGGATTGTCACCTTCAAGAATGCCATTGGCGTGCAGGAAGCAGCAGCTCGTGTCAGGGATGATCGTTTGCTGGTCGAAACGGACTGCCCATATCTTGCGCCCCATCCTATGAGGGGTAAGCGCAATGAGCCTGCCTTTGTCTGGCTGGTGGCTGAGAAGCTTGCGGAGATCAGGGGAACAAGCATGGATCATACAGCCGCGATAACCAGCGAAAATGCCAGGCAGCTCTTTAAGTTACCTACTCCTCAATAACAGGACTTCTTATCGTGCCCTTCTTGCCAGCCAGTATTTGCCCTGGGAAGATTTCCGCTTAAGCGTGTCAGGCCTGCGATCTTCTCAATCAAGACGCGAGTACCAGTCGCCGGCATGGCGCATGACGGCCCCGCCCAGCTCCAGCATGGTGAGAACCGCCGACAGCTCGCCGGCTCTCAAGCCGGTTTTCTCGCAGAGGACATCGAAGTGCATCGGCTCGCGGGAGAGAAGCTCGTAAATCTCTTTCTCCCTGCCGAAGAGCTGCATTATCACCGGATCTTCCTTCTGTTTGGATGAGCCGGCAGCCCAGTTCAGGTGGCGCAGAACATCATCATGGCTGGTTATCAGCTGCGCCTTGTGGTTGGCGATCAGCCAGTTGGTGCCGATCGATGTGCGGCTGTCGATTCGCCCGGGTACGGCAAAGA
>CAYPBX010000254.1:0-4595 GCA_964409075.1 uncultured Candidatus Obscuribacterales bacterium | reverse complement strand
CACCTGCGGCACAGGTACTACGTGCTCTTCTCATTCAAAGGATAAATTAAATGAGGCGGTTGGGTGGATCAAACGCTTACGAAGCTTGCAAGGTCCTAAGCATGGCTTCCCTCCGGCATCATGACGTCGGGACATCGATAAGCCTGCTTGTGAGCCGTTCACGCAAGCTGTTACAGCAATCACTCAAACAAAAGAGCCAGTTTAATTCAGAGTCTATTTGAGGATTTTGTGGTTGTGGTGCTTCCAGCTCGCAGTACAAAACCGCACCAGCTCGTTATCTCCCGACTTTCGGGATCTCTGTCGAGCGGGAAAGGATGCAGTATACATTGATTGTCAGGAGGCAGCGAGCCCTTTAGAATAACGGTGTCCACTTATAACGTATGGTTCCAGGAGATTCTGATAGATAAAACCACCGAAGCGAATGTCGAAATATTGAAAGCACTTGAGCGCTCAGCAGCCGCCCAGATCAGCTTTGTCGCGGCTCAAGGAGTTGCTCGCGTCCTCAACTCAGAACACCCGGAACATCTGCACCGGATTTAGAGGCAAAATCAGTCTGGTGCTCCGATAAAGGCATAGATCCTTCCGTAGTAGCTAAGCTCAAGGTTAGGGATCTCTTTCAGTGATCTTTGCTCTGGCTTTGAGTACATGGCTCATACAGTCGGCCTGGGGATCTTTGTCGACCATCGCTAACCATAGACCTACAAAGAAAGGATACATCCAATGCATTTCCGTCCAAGACTGCAAGAGCTGGAGTTGCGGCTTACTCCTGGCACCCTGCGCTTCTACGACTTCTGGCGTGACACCATGTGCATGCCAGTGCCTGTCATCTCTGAGCTGGAGCTGACCGAGGGCCCGGTGACCTTTGGTCAGGTATTTCCGCAGGGCTTGCTTCCAGCTGACCTCTCTGTTCGCCTGGTCCCCGTCGAGGGAGGAGATCCAATCCCCACTCAGGCTGACATCAAGACGACCTGGGAGGCGGATCTTTCCACGCGTTTCGCGGTTGTCTCGGCTATGGTGCCGGTTGCCGGTATCTACCGACTGGAGGCAGCACTGCGGCAGGACGGTGATTTCACGGTCGTGCCGGTTACTGCTATAGTCTCGTTTAATATTGAAGGCGACGGCACGTACGTCGCTGAGTTACCAGCGGTCCCAACTGACGACTTCTGGCTCGGCGCCGTCGATTTCGGTCCTGTCGTCAAAGAGTGGCGTGCTATGGTTGCGCCCTCAAAGCATCCCTTCCTGCGCGTAATCTTTGATGTGCGTGCCTTCAGTGATGGCACGAGCCTGGTCGATGTTACGACCGAGAACATGCTAAACCAGTACGGAGCAACCTCCCTGCGGTACGATGTGAGCATTGAGATTAATGGCCAGGAGCGCTTCGCGCGCGCGGGCGTCGAGCACCATTACATGACGCGCTGGCGACATGTTGAGATTGCCGGTGCTTCTCCTGGCTCAGCCACCTGGGATTATGGGTCGGCAGTTCAAGCTGGTGCCCTGCCGCGCTATGCAAGCTGGATTGCCGAGCGCTTCAACACCCCCTCAGGTCCCAACTTCGACGTCATGGGAGTTGGCGCTCTGCACCGCGTCATGTGGGACCACGGCGGCAGAGCCGAGCTGGCTCCGTATCCAGATTGGACGGCCGCCTATCTTGCCCATCAAAACCCCACTCAAAAGTCTTTTGTCTTGCGGCACGGAGATCTTGCCGGCTCATGGCCGGTGCACTTACGCAACCCCGACGGCACGGTCCTCACCATTGACGAACAGCCTGATTTCTGGGTTTGGGGGTCGGCCGAGCCGGGTCGCGGGCCTCTCGGCTGGCCGCCACCGCCAGGAGTATATGGAGGCGATCCCCCTGGCTTTCCCTGGAGCTTCCTGCTTCCGGACAACGCCCACACGCCGTCTCTGGCATATGTTCCTTACCTTGTGACCGGCGACCGCTACCATGCCGATGAGACTGCTTTCTGGGCGAATTGGCACCTGCTCGCCTCCTTCCAGGATCCGTTCTACAACAGTCGCGGCGGCGGCTGGTGTGGCGAAGTCCCGTGTTATCCTGGCAGCCGCGGGCTCTATCTCTCCCAAGAGACGAGAGCTTTGGGCTGGATTACTCGCAATCTTGCCGATGCGGCAGCCTACCTGCCTGATGCCAGCCCACTAAAGTCCTATTTTGGCGAGAAGCTGCAGAATAATCTCCTGGAATTCGATCGGCTGGCTGAAAATCCGGGTCCCCTAGGGGTGTACTGGCACGGCGGCAACACGCCTCCCGAGGAGGATGACGGCACTCAATGGTGGACCATTCAGTGGAGCCACAACTACGTGGCTTGGGCCATCAGCCGTGCCAACGATCAGGGTTTTGCAGGCGGTGAGCCCTGGATGAGGCAGATTGCTCGCTGGCAGGTCGACTACCTGACTGATACCACCATTATGTTTGACGGGCACGAGGCCAGAGAAGGTGCCGTGCCTTACAGGCTGCCTATCGGCGATCGTGTGCCGCCCTTCTCGAATAATGTCGTCTGGTACACGAGCCGCGCTCAAACCTATCGCGGGCCAACTCAGTTTGCTGGCTATTACGGCAAGGACGCTCAACTCATGGCCTTGATCGGCCTGCGCGAAGGCTGGTCCAATGCTGCTGATGCGCTCGAGTACGTTTACTCCAGGGAGGGGATGCTCGACGAGCTGAGTGGCGTGACGCCAGGCTGGGCGATCGAGTTCATCTGAGAATAAGAGGCTTTCGCTTAGCTGTTACCGCCCAGAGAGCCGGGATCGCCCACACCCGGCTCTCTTTCTTTCGGGTTTGCTTATATGCTCCATTGCTTTGCAGATGAGATTGCCTGATGGCGCCTACTGTTGCTGCAGATACGTCTTGATCGCCTGGTCCGTTTTGCCCTGGAGCAGCAATACCCAGGCAATGCGGCTTTTCACGGCGCTTGCTGCCTCTGGCTGATGTAAGTTGGGAAGCACATTCTCCAGAACTTTAAGATATTGCTGGTAAGCTCGCTCAGGATGGGCCCGTTGGCAATAAATCTCCATCAGCCGATCGCAAACTTGCACCCACCGTTGCGGTGGTGTGGGAAGTTGCATATATGTGCGCAGCGCGCTGGTGTAAAAGCGTGCGGCTATGCGGTGTCTTCCCTCCGCAAAGTGGATGTCGGCGAGTTCGTGCAGTGCTACTGCGTGACCTTCGGTATCCGGGACGGGTAACGAGTCGTAAATCTGACATGCCTTGGTGAGAAGCTTTCGTGCCTTTGCTGGGCGCTTGTGAAGTCTATAGAAGAAGCCAAGATTCAAGGTTATTCTTGCCTCCAGGCTGGGGTACCGTATCCGGTTGCGGCGCAGGTCCCTTAGCGCACGCGCGTATAATCGCGCTGCGCGTAATTGTTCGCCTTTTGCGAAGAGCTGTTCGGCTCTTCGCAAAGATGACTCAATCAGGACAATGGGATAGTTGGAAGCCATGGCTCCGCCCGGCCGTTTCTTCCCTGCGGTGTAACAGCTGATGACAATCGTTGGAGTGCTTCGTCGAACAGAGCCAGGCAGGCAAATTGACCTGGAGCTGACTTCGTCCCTGCTCGACTACGCATTAATTATGAGAGAGGTCATGCTCACTGTCATTGGGCAAAAGTGCGTATCTTTGCATTTGCTGTCTGCCTAAACAAATGTCTGCGTTTCTTCGCGCCACGGCCGCTCGCGGCGCGCGAGAGAATCCGAGCCTCTGTCTCGCCTCAAAGGGTCTTACTCATGGAACCAACAACCCTCGACATCGTTACCCACCTGGGTATCGCTATTCTCGCTGTCTTCATCGCTCTGGCAGGTATTTATGTCGGCACACGCATCTTTACGAATGACATGGACATGCCGTATTTCCTGCTCTTGGCAGGACTGATTTGTGGAGTTGTCTCCGTCATTGCGAGCTGCTGGTATGGTCTGGCGACTACTTCTCCCGGCTTGTTCCTCGCCGCATTGCTGATTGGAGTCAGTATAGGTTTAAGCGCTGAACGACGCTCCTGATGCAAACGTTCATCCGAGATCCGGTAACCAGGTCTCGCGAGAGAAGGGACTCATCGCCCACCCCCTCTCGTTGGGTCCCTCATTCTTCCATGACTCAGGTGCCAGCACAAATGGTGGCATCGAAGCTTAACACACTGTGGTATGGGATTTTAACGCTCTAACTAGAGCCTATAGTAATACTCACGCAACAATGAAAAATTAGAGGGATACTGCATCAGGCTTTGATCTCTTGGTGATTGCCGTTTTTACTCGCGAATGAAGCTGAGATATCCAAATGAGAGTCTCTCAGCTTCATTCGCGAGTCAGTCGTTGTCGTTTCGCCATTTTGACGGTCTAAAGCATGATGCTTTCTACGACATCTTCAGCGGTGCCGTCTGCAGCCTGCCGCTTGTAGGCAAGTCTTCCGTGCCCGATCATGCCAACGGTCTTGACGATCTGTTTGGCAGCAGCGCGGAACAATTTTGGCCACTCGGTCTCAGCCGTGCCCTGTACTGTTCCCACTGCAAATTGCAAATGAATCTCCGCAGCTGGAGTTGGGGCCGGGGAGAGAGGAAGAGAGACCACAGCAGCGCGAACCTCATGTTTGCTTGCCT
>CAYPBX010000253.1:0-4615 GCA_964409075.1 uncultured Candidatus Obscuribacterales bacterium | reverse complement strand
GTGCTGAGCGGCTTGCCACGCATTTTCCTCCGAGGCGCCACACAACCGCTCCCTGCACCTCCGGACATGACACTAACGCCGGACGGTGATCATTTACACATAATCAGTGAAATGCGTGTACCAGGTGCTGGATGCTCATGGAAGCGCGGTAACAGTGTCGCTCCGGGGTGATACCTGTGGGAATTTATAGCGCATCTAAGCGAATGTGCACTGCCGCGAGTGTTAACCGTGCCGGCCAGTCGAAGCTGTAGGCATCGCATATGGTGCTGAGATCTGGTCCAATGCTATAGGGTGAACAGGACCGGTTGCAAACCCCAGGCAGGCTCGGGCAGTTGCCGCGAAGCTGTCTGGATTGCCTGTGGTGAAGATGCTCGTTGGGCATCGGCTTGACCGGCTGGGGGCATCAGATGTCGGTAGTGAGTCTGAGACAGCGATGCCCAGCAATTCACAGACAAGGGCTGATGCGGGATCTATAAAACCTGTCTCTTCTGGAAGGAGCCTTGCGAGAGCCTTCCGCAAAAACGGATAATGAGTGCAACCAAATACGATGCAATTGGACCTTTGCTGGAGGACCGGACTTGTATATTCCTTGAGCGCCGCTATCGTATCGGCAGCCTCTATCTGTCCTGCCTCGATTAAAGGCACAAGTTTTGGGCAGGCTATCTCTATTACACAGGCAGCGGGATTTACTGCCCGGATCGCCTTTGTAAACGCCCGGCTTCTGGCTGTGGCTGTCGTTGAGAGCACGGCGATTGAGCCGCCTGCCCGGGCAGCAGCACGCGCTGCAGGAGCTATGAGATCGTAAACTGGCACCGGGCTGTCTTGCCTGAGGAGATCACCGGCCAGTGAGGCGCTTGTGTTGCAAGCGATAATCAAATAGTTTGCGCCGCGATTGACCAGCCAGCGGGCGGATTGGCTGGCAAACTCGCTAATTTCGGCTGCGGAGCGATCCCCATAAGGGCAGCGGAGCGTATCACCGATATAGACAAGCTCGATTGCAGCTGGGCTGCAGATCTCCCCGAGAGCGTTCTCAAGCTCTCGCAGCACTGTGAGCCCGCCCACCCCTGAATCAAAAAGCCCGATAGTGAGTGGCTGTCTGCCGCTGGACAACCTACGGGCGAGAAAGTCGGTTTGGGCGTCCAAGGCGTCAGCTCTCCGGGTGATTGACCGATTGGTTTTGCGCTTACTCAATGCCTGGCAGTGGTGCCTGCCCGATTATTTTCCGGGCCGGCGCGACAGCCAGGCTGTTTTGCGTAAGGTAGAGCATAACACCGCGGGCAAGCCCGGTTGCTACCTTCATCTGGTATTCAGAAGAGATTAACTTCTCTCGCTCTTCAGGATGCGATAGGAAGCCCACCTCTGCTAGCACGGCTGGTACTGGTGTATGGTTGATGACATAAAACTTTGCCCTGCGTATATCCCTGTCCGGTGCGTTAAGCTCCTTAACCAGGGCGTTGTGAACCTTCTCGGCTAAGCCGCGACTCTGCTGCGTCTGAAAGTAGGTCTCAATGCCGTGTATGTCGGATTTTGACTCAAGGGAGTTGATGTGGATGCTCACAAAGGCGTGCGGATTGGCCGAGTTGGTCTGGTTGATTCTCTCCTCCAGGCTGACGGAGCTGTCCTGGTCGCGTGTGAGAATTGTGCGCACACCGCCTTGCCTAAGAAGCGCACTCATTTTCTTGGCGATGGCAAGCGTAAGCTCTTTCTCTTGAACCGCTGCCCGCTCGGCTCCTGGATCGCTGCCTCCATGACCGGGATCAATGACGACTGTCATGCCAGGCGGCACTCTGATGCTAGCCAATGAGCTGTTGACCTTTGTGATTGCCAGGGCAAGCATATGCCCGTCCGGACTCTTGCGCTCCGTAACCAGCACGTCTGTGCCTGACAGATCCAGAACCATTCTCAAGATGGAAGGGTCGGCGTCGGGATTGCCCAACCGGATCTGCTTGACAAGGTCACCTTCTGCAAGCGCTGGATGGCTTACCTGGGAAAGCTCCCTGACCCCGGGAAAGTCGATGACGTACCTGTCCGGCTCCTTGAGCCTGAAGGAGTGGTGCGTAATGGGACCCGGGGCTGCCACTACCACCTGGAGAGTCTCTGCATCCTGTCTGGAGACGGTTATGTTGGGCCACCAGCGGTCAGGCACGGTATCTCTCATCGGGGTGAATGAGAGCTCTTGCTCTATCTTCCTGGCGACAGGCGGTGCCTGAGGCGGGTATGTTGCCTCTGGCTGGGCAGTTGTTCTCTGAGGTGATTGAGGAGCCGCTCCTTGCAGAGGGAGCTCTCTCCTGTACAGGCTTGTGGGGGCTGCCTGGATATCTCTTGAGGAGTTAATGGCATCCGGACTGCTGCCTTGAACACAGCCGCGCTCATACTCCAGTGCGGGCTGCCGGCCGGTAGGATTTGTAGCAGTGTCCTGGCGCGTCTGTGCATATAGAGCAGATTTAGGCTCCACTTCTTCTTCCAATCTGACGATCAACCTGCCCTGTTCGGTTTCGAAAGCGACACGCCGCAGAGGACCGGCGTTAGCTGCTGAAACAGCGATGCGGCAGACTGGCGGGTGTTGCTGAAACTGGCCTATCCTGACATGTGTTATGCCGGGCGCGATACCTCGGATGAGCAGGGTTTGAGACGGCAAGACGATACCGGTAAAGTCGGCTGCCAAGACTGTCTGGCGGTCAGGACCAGGCAGGTACTGGATCTTCGGGGCTGGGAAGGGCCCCAGGTGGGATGTTTCAAGTACAATCAGCCGACCCTGTCGATCTTCTTTCACTGCCGTAACACGGTAAGACTGCTCTTGAGCAGCCGCCTGGTTTCCGCTGCCGACACAGATAGCCAGAGCGATGGCAGTGACCGATTGTCGGCAGACCCGCTGAAACATGAATCTACGTTAACCTTGTAGGCTGCGGGTATTCTAGCATGGTTATGCTGGTTTCCAGAAGGAAGCAGATATCTGCTTGATATCAGGTGCCACCACTGGTAAGGCGTAAATAAATTCTGATGTTGACCCTATAGTGGTGCTTGCCTGATAGTCTTTTTCATTGGGCTTTGCGTCTCTGGCTGAGTTACCGACGACCGGTCGCCATCGGCCCTGGGTTCGGCTCCAGGCGTTGCGAATTCGGCTGCGGCCAACACCTGAGGTGTCCCTGTTTGCCGAGACGCTTACCAAAGACCGTTGTTCCGGTAGATTGAGGAGGGATTTGTCGAGATGGAGTACCTGCTGGGAGCGATCGGTTGCGCGGCTGTCGCGCTTGTCTACGGAGCATTTTTCACCTGCTGGGTTCTTAAGCTCGATCCAGGCAGCGATGAGATGCAGTCGATCGCTGCTGCCATTCAGGAAGGTGCCCGCGCCTACATGAACAGGCAGTACACGACCATTGCTTTTGCCGGTGTGGCACTGTTCATCATTATCGGGCTCTTCCTCGGTTGGCCGACCGCAATTGGTTTCGCCTGTGGTGCCATCTTGAGCGGGCTGGCCGGATACATAGGTATGTTTGTCTCTGTGCGTGCCAACGTTCGTACCGCTCAGGCTGCTACAGGCGGGCTGGGCAAGGCGCTTGATGTCGCTTTCAAAGGGGGATCCGTAACCGGGATGCTGGTTGTCGGGCTGGGGCTTCTGGGTGTGGCAGGCTTCTATCTGGTCAGCGGGCAGATAACCGGCGATTACAGCGTGAATGCTTTAATCGGTCTGGGCTTTGGAGCCAGCCTCATTTCAGTGTTTGCGCGTCTGGGCGGTGGAATTTACACAAAAGCTGCCGATGTAGGAGCTGATCTTGTCGGCAAGGTCGAGGCTGGCATCCCGGAGGACGACCCGCGCAATCCGGCTGTGATTGCCGACAATGTTGGTGACAACGTAGGCGATTGCGCCGGCATGGCTGCAGACCTCTTCGAGACTTATGCTGTGACGGCCATTGCTGCCATGCTCCTTGCCTCGCTTGTCTTCAGGGATCAGATTCAGCCCGGTGCCCCGAGCCCTGTAATCGTTTACCCGCTGGTGCTCGGCGCGGTCTCGGCAGTGGCATCGGTAATCGGCGCTTTCTTTGTGAAGCTCGGGGGCAGCAAGAACATCATGGGAGCGCTCTACAAGGGGCTGATTGTCTCCGGGCTGGTGGCAGCAGCAGGATTCTACCCGGTTACGCAGGCGATGATGACAGGACTGACATTGGAAGGCGTTCCTGCCGATCCGCTCTTGTTCTGGCTCGCCTCTTTGGTCGGCCTCGCTGTTACCGGCTTGATAGTCTGGATTACCGAATACTACACGGGAACTGCCTTTGCGCCGGTGCAGTCTATTGCCAGGGCCTCTCAGACCGGACATGCCACCAATATCATTGCCGGGCTCGCGGTTTCGCTCCAATCTACGGCTCTGCCTGTTCTGGTCATCATCGGCGGCATTCTGCTCTCGTATTCTCTGGCTGGTGTCTTCGGTGTTGCGCTTGCGGCCATGTCCATGCTGAGCATGGCAGGCATCATCGTGGCGATCGATTCCTATGGGCCGATTACCGACAACGCAGGCGGGATTGCTGAGATGGCTGAGCTGCCAGGAGAGGTTCGCGCTATCACTGATCCGCTTGATGCCGTCGGCAATACCACTAAAGCCGTTACCAAGGGCTATGCG
>CAYPBX010000252.1:0-4618 GCA_964409075.1 uncultured Candidatus Obscuribacterales bacterium | reverse complement strand
CCTGCGCAACCGCACAACCTCTCTTGGCAAGCAGTTTTACGATGCCCTTGTCTCCCACCAGGTGAGCGGCGCCCACGACTACGTAATATGGACTGCCCTCATTGTTGAAAGCTTCAATCGCCTCGGCCATCTTCTCGTTGCGATCCCAGATGAGCTTTTCATAGACAGGAAGCAGCTCGGGGTTCTCGACCAGGTCCTTGGTGAGAATTGCATCAAGCTCCCGATCGTCGCCTTCCTTCCAGGCAGCGACTAGCTGATCCATATATTTGCCGATATTCTTCACTTCCAAGAGGGTAGAAAGGAGAAGCTTGTCCTGCATCTCCGGCGTGAAACTCGAAAATAGTTTGAGCTGAAAGTCCGCAGACTCCAGCTCCATCACGTCCTTGCTCTGGGCCTTGGACCTGCGCAGGAAATACCGGTCTATGCCGAAGGTCGGATTGTATCCCAGACGCATGAGCTCGGCCATGGCAAGGGTCATGCCGGCAAACCACGGGCGGTACTGCTCGAACATGGCAAGTGGCTTGCCGCTCCCGCGAAGGTATTCCATCATTACCGCCTTCGTCTTGGGTGAAATATGCTCTGACAGCGACGTGTTCCGGGGATAAAGTCCCTTCTCAGCGATGAAGCGCGCTACAGTCTGTGGATCTAGCTTGGACTCGTCGATCTCGAGCACAAGGGTCTTCGACTGCTCGAAGGCATCAACAATCTCCACGGGCAGCGGATAAATGTCCGGCTTCACCAGATGCAGCGAGCCGAGCAGATACACATCTTTGTCGTTGACCTTCGCCTTCCATAGGAACGTTCTGCCCTCCGCCTGGCCACCATCGTTTACTGCATCCTGACCAGCAGCCGGGTGCAACGACAGGGAGAACACAAGCAAAAGGGTTACAACCACGATTAAATGTCTAGACATTGATCTTGACCTGGTCCGGGAGGAAACACCACTGGCCTTGAGCTGGAATCCTTTCAGCATATCAGTACCACCAGCTAATGGGCACCTTCCGCCGCTGCCGGTCGCCTTGAAAAACTATAAAACCTGCCAAGGTAATGAGATTTTCAGCTGATAATCTCATGGTAAATCCAGCTCCGGAGACAGAAGCCATGCTGAAGACCATGCCTAAGATCACCGAGTTTCGTAATGAGCCATTCACCGACTTTTCCCTGCCGGACAACCAGAAGGCGATGGAGGCTGCTCTAGCACATGTACGGTCGCAGCTTGGCAGGACATACCCTCTTGTCATCGGCGCTGAGGAGATCGAGACCGGACAGTGGACCGTCTCTACCAACCCGGCACGTCCGGCCCAGGAGATTGGCCGGTTTGCGAAAGCAGGCAGGCAAGAAGCCGACAAGGCCATGACAGTGGCCCTGAATGCATTTAAAGAGTGGAGAAAAACTTTGCCGTCCCAGCGCGCCGAGTGCCTCGTCCAAGCTGCCGAGATCATGCGACAGCGCAAGTTCGAGCTTGCCGCCTGGATGATTCTCGAAATCGGAAAAAACTGGGCAGAGGCTGATGCGGATGTAGCAGAAGCCATTGATTTTTGTGAGTTTTACGCCCGGGAGATGATTCGCTTGAGCAAAGGACAGGAGCTACCCGAGTATGCCTCAGAGAAGAACAAACTTGAATACATTCCTCTTGGTGTGGGAGTTGTCATTCCACCCTGGAACTTTCCGCTGGCCATCTTAACCGGTATGACCACAGCAGCTATCGTCTCGGGCAACACGGTCATCCTGAAGCCGTCCAGCGAGACGCCTGCGACAGGACAACAGTTTGTCAACATTTTGCATGAGATTGGGCTCCCGGCAGGAGTAGTGACCTATCTGCCCGGCTCTGGGCCCGAGGTGGGCGATTACCTCGTGAGCCACAAGAAGACCCGGTTCGTCGCCTTCACAGGCTCCAAGGAGGTAGGACTGAGAATAAACGAGCTGGCTGCCAGGCCCCAGCCAGGGCAGATCTGGATAAAAAGAGTGATTGCCGAGATGGGAGGCAAAGATGCAATTGTCGTCGACAGAGAAGCCGATCTGGACGCCGCCGCCGAAGGTATCGTAGCGTCGGCCTTTGGATATCAGGGACAGAAGTGCTCGGCCTGCTCACGCACAATAATTCATAAGGACGTATACGACACCCTGCTCGACATGATAGTCAAGAGAACAGAGGCGCTCAAGGTAGGTTCGGCCGAAGATTGCTCCACAAACATGGGCCCTGTCAGCTCCAAAGCAGCCTTCGAGACTATCCTGAATTATGTCGAGACCGGCAAAAAGGAGGGCCGGTTGGTCACAGGCGGCAAGCCAAAAGAGAACGCCGACGGCGGCTATTTCATAGAGCCAACGGTAATTGCCGATGTTGACCCCAAAGCCCGCATCGCCCAGGAAGAGGTTTTCGGTCCAGTGCTGGCTGTCACCAAGGCAGACAGTTGGAGCCATGCTCTAGCCATCGCCAACGATAGCGAATATGGACTTACCGGCGCAGTTTATTCGACTAACCGCCAGCACCTGGATGAGGCTGCCCGAGAGTTTCACGTTGGCAATCTATACCTCAATCGCAAATGCACAGGAGCTCTTGTAGGAGTTCATCCCTTCGGCGGCTTCAACATGAGCGGCACCGACTCGAAGACGGGCGGCAAGGACTATCTGCTCCTCTTCACTCAGGCAAAAGTGGTCAGCGAAAGGGTGCAATAGTCTTGCCTCAGCCACTGCAGCGTGAGAGCCACTTATGGAGACTCTGCATCTCGCAGTCCCGAAGAACTAAAATAAAGAGGGTAGCTTTGTCCATTACTCATTTTGATCAGCGTATTGACGTTATCACGTGATAGAGATTGTCAGGCGTTACTTCACCACGGTTCTGATTCCAGCAGTAATACTTGCTGCAACTGGATCGTTGTCTGCAGCAGCACTGGCCAAAACGATAACCATTGAGCTAAAGACCGTCTGCGCTTCGGCAAAATCGGTGAAGCCGCCTCCGGCAGAGGGCGTCAATTATATTCCCTTGGAGTATCCGGATAGGGAGATGTATAGAAATATCATCGGTATCATTGAATCTGCGCGAAGTCTGGAGATGCAGAACCATTACCAGAGAGTTCCCATAGCCGGAGAGCGCAAGCAAAGCACAATGATGCAGCTGGCTATATGGATGGAGATTGGAAGTAGAAAAGGACAGAGTAAAGATGAAGTAAGTCCAGCTGCCATCAGAGATGATCTCATAAAGACCATTGATCTAGACATCAGAGATTTATCAGAAGAAGAAAGGATAACATTCGATAATGGAGTAGATGCGATATTTATGGCTGCTGATCTTACACGCAAAGAAGGAATCAAACGAGGACAAGATCGGCAGCTGATTGCACAGAACCGACCAGGAGAGCAACCCTACACCGAGTACGACCGCGCCGGACGTGTCATTCGCTCCGGCGACAGCAGCCGCACCACCAGGTATGACGCCGCCGGCAGACCAATTGAAGTCAGGGATAGCCAGGGCGACTACACCAGCGATTACACCCGAACCGAATACGACCGCGCCGGGCGGGTCATTCAATCCCATGACGCGTCTGGTCAGGAGACCCGTACCGAGTACGACCGTGCCGGACGCGTCATACGCTCCGACAGCAGCACCACCAGGTATGACGCCGCCGGCAGACCAATTGAAGTCAGGGATAGCCAGGAAACTCCTGTTGATCTACCGACGGAACAGCTGGACAAACTGCTGAAGAACAACGATCTTTCCATGATCCTGGAAGGAGATGGTATCAGCACCACAATGGTGAAAGTGAAGCTAACGAATAATACCGACCGCCAGCTCCGCGTTCAGATTCCGATTTACACTGCTTTTATCCCGGACAATCCCGACTATCAGACCATGATTTCAACCCACGGAGAAGTCGTAGACCTGCCACCGCGATAACTTTTCCAGGCATACGTAATGACATCTCAGATGTTTGAGCAGAATTTGCAGGGCGCAGTGGCCGTCGTTACTGGCGGTGGTAGAGGAATTGGCATGGGAATTTGCCTGGCTCTTGCCAGCTATGGGGCTAAGGTTGCTGTCAATGGACTGACAGCTCAAGAGTTAGAAACTACATGCGAAGAGATTGGACGATCTGGAGGTGAGGCACTACCAGTGATAGCGGATGTGGCTCAGGAGATTGATGTAATAGCCATGCGGGATCGTACTCTTGAAGTGTACGGCATTGCAGACATATTGATCAATAATGCAGCTATCATTGGTCCCACTGCCTCTGTACCTGATATAGCCTTTGGTGAATGGAACGAGGTTATTGCCGTGAATCTCACAGGTGCCTTTCTTTGCTGCAAGCACTTTCTGCCAGGTATGATCGAGCGGCGCGGCGGCAAGATCATCAATATTGCCTCCATTGCTGGGAAAATGGCATATCCTCTGCGCAGCCCCTATGCTGTGTCGAAGTGGGGAATGATTGGACTGACGCGTACTCTTGCCGTAGAGTGCGGTCCATTCAATATACAAGTTAATGCCGTTTGCCCGGGACCAGTGCAAGGCGACCGTATGGACAGTATCATCAAAGTGCGCGCCAGCGAGACAGGCCAATCGGTAGATGAAGTGGAGAAGTTCTACCAAGACAAGACGGCCTTGAAACGCATGGTAAGCGAGAAG
>CAYPBX010000251.1:0-4623 GCA_964409075.1 uncultured Candidatus Obscuribacterales bacterium | reverse complement strand
GAGAGCCTGATGGGGAATGCCGCATCCGTGGGGGCGTATCTGAAAGCGGGTCTGGAGGAGCTGAAGAAGGACTTTCCGCATCTCATAGGTGATGTGCGAGGCAAGGGGCTGATGCTAGGAGTGGAGCTGGCCGACCAGAAGAAGAGGCCGCTGCCCGAGGAGACTGCCCGCGTAGTCGAGCTTGCTAAAGACAACGGTGTCGTCCTCGGCAAGGGCGGGCTCTGGGGCAGCGTGCTCAGGATCAAGCCGCCTTTAAGTGTGAGCAGGGAGAACGTGGAGACATGCCTCAAGGTCGTGCGCCAGGCACTTTCGGCTGTGGCTAAGGTGGGTGTGGCATAAGGGCGGGTATCGTGCTCCACAGGAGGGAAGATGGCTCAGGTTGTGCGTTGCGGGTTGATCCAGGCTGCCAATGAGATCGTGCCTGAAAAGCAGATCAAGGATGGCTCGATTATCGAGAAAATCAAGGCAGCGATGCTGGACAAGCATCTGAAATTCACGCAGGAAGCAGCAGCCAAGGGAGTGAAGATCCTCTGCTACCAGGAGCTTTTCAACGGCCCCTATTTCTGCGCCGAGCAGAACTCCGCCTGGTATGAGGCGGCCGAACCCGTGCCCGGTCCTACAGTTCAAAAGCTCCAGAAAATCGCCAGGCAGCACGAGATGGTCCTGGTTGTTCCTGTTTACGAGAAGGAGCAGACCGGCATCTACTACAATACCGCTGCTGTAATCGACGCCGACGGCAGCTACCTGGGAAAATACAGAAAGACGCACATACCTCATGTGGATCCTGGTTTCTGGGAGAAGTTCTATTTCCGTCCCGGCAATCTCGGCTACCCTGTCTTTGAGACGCGCTACGGGAAAGTAGGCGTATACATCTGCTACGACAGGCATTTTCCCGAAGGAGCGCGGGCGCTCGGGCTCAACGGGGCTGAGATCATCTTCAATCCGTCGGCAACGGTCTCCGGGCTTTCCGAGTACTTGTGGAAGCTGGAGCAGCCGGCACACGCCTGCGCCAACGGCTACTTCATCGGCGCTATCAACCGTGTCGGCACCGAGGCGCCCTGGAACATCGGCGAGTTTTATGGATCGAGCTATTTCTGCAACCCGCGCGGGCAGATAATCGCCCAGGCCTCCCGTGACAAGGATGAGCTCCTGGTTGCGGAGCTGGACCTGGACGAGATCAAGGCGGTGCGCAACACCTGGCAGTTCTTCCGCGACAGGCGCCCGGAGACCTATGAGCTCCTGGTTAAGTTGTAGCTGCCCATGCTTTCGTCAGCAGCCTGCTGGCTCGGCGCTGGCGGATAGCCCGGTATCGAGGATGGTAGCATGGTCGTCCGGTGGTCTCAGGAATCAGGCAGGGCCCGACAATGGTAGAGCACTATAAGCCGAACCGCTACAAGCCGTGGGAGCTGACGCTTAAGGAGCGCTTTCAGGAGTACTATCCGCCCTTGAGCAAACGCGAGGCTGTCGATGAGGCCAACCGCTGCCTCTACTGCTTCGATGCTCCCTGCATGCAGGCCTGTCCCACCCATATCGACATCCCGACTTTCATTCGCAAGATAGCCACCGACAACGTCGCCGGCTCTGCACGCACCATTTTGGAGTCGAATCTTATGGGGGCCACCTGCGCCAGGGTTTGCCCGGTCGAGGAGCTCTGCGAAGGGGCTTGTGTCCTGGCGCATGACCACAAGCCGATCATGATCGGGCGGCTGCAGCGCTATGCCATGGACTACAAGGAGGAGCGCAAATTGAGCTTTTTCAAGGCCGGTCGCGCCAACGGCAAGGCAGTGGCGGTCGTCGGAGCAGGGCCTGCCGGTCTCTCCTGTGCCGGAGAGCTGGCCAAGCGAGGCTTCGAGGTCACATGTTTCGAGAAGAAGCTCTGGGCCGGCGGGCTGGACACCTATGGCATCGTCGTCTTCAGGGAGCCGGTGGAGGTGAGCCTTGCCGAGGTGAGGATGATCGAGGAGCTTGGTGTCACAATCAAGACTGACACCGAAGTAGGGCGGGATATCTCCTTTGATGACCTGGTGGACCAGTGGGATGCTGTCTTCGTCTCCGTCGGGCTGGGAAAGGTTCCCGAGATGGGCATTCCCGGGCAGGATCTTCAGGGAGTCAGAGACGGGCTCGAGTTCATCGAGCAGACCAAAGTACGGCCGTTACATGAGATCAAATACGGCAAGAGAGCCTGTGTCATCGGGGCAGGCAACACCGCTATAGATTGTGCCACCATAGCCAGGCGCCTGGGATCGGAGCGAGTGACCATAGTGTACCGGCGCTCCGAGACGGAGATGCCAGCCTATCATTTCGAGTATGAGTTTGCCCTTAGAGAGGGCGTGAGCTTCATGTTCCTGACGCAGCCTGTCGCCATTGTCGGCGACGGCAAGGTCGAGGCGCTCCGCTGCGTGAGGATGGATCTGGGCGATCCGGATCACTCGGGCAGGAGGACGCCGATCGTAATTCCTGACTCCGAGTTCGAGATAGGCTGCGATCAGGTGATCCTGGCAATCGGGCAGGAGAAGCCTGCCGCCATGCTGGAGGCGCTTGCCCGCTACGGGGTGGAGAGTTACAAGGGATACATCGTTGTCGATCGCAAGACCAACCGCACCAGCCACCCGAAGATCTATGCTGGCGGCGATTGCATACGCAGCCAGGGAGAAGCGTCCACGGTCGAGGCGGTACAGGACGGCAAGATTGCGGCTGCCGCCATGGCCGAGCAGCTGGTTGTTGGATCTCCCCTGGTGAAAGTCTTATGAGTTAGAGGTGTGGTATGGCCAACCTGGCGATAGATTTTTGCGGCATCAAGTCTCCCAATCCATTCTGGCTGGCCTCGGCTCCGCCGACCAACTCTGCCTATCAGGTTCAGAAGGCCTTCGAGGAGGGCTGGGGTGGAGCCGTATGGAAAACCATCGGCGCGCCGGTTCTCAATGTCTGCAACCGTTACGGGACGCTTGATTACAGGGGCACGAAAATCATCGGGCTGAACAACGTCGAGCTGATCAGCGACCGACCGCTCGCAGTCAATCTGAAGGAGATAAGGGAGGTCAAGCGCAACTTCCCCGACCATGCAGTGATAGTTTCGGTCATGGTCGAATCCAGTAAGGAGGCCTGGCAGGAGATAGTAAAGCAGGTCGAGGATACGGGGGCAGACGGCTTCGAGCTCAACTTCGGCTGCCCGCATGGGATGTCCGAGCGGGGCATGGGCTCGGCCATGGGTCAGGTGCCCGAATACACCTGCATGGTGACCGAGTGGGTCATGGACGTGGCGACAACGCCCGTGATCGTCAAGCTGACCCCGAATGTGACCGACATCGTCCAGCCGGCCCGCGCAGCCGTTGCCGGGCGGGCGTCGGCTCTTTCGTTGATCAACACCATTAACAGTATCATGGGGGTGGATCTGGACACCTTCGAGATCAGCCCTGATGTCGGTGGCAAAGGCGGGCATGGAGGCTATGCCGGTCCGGCCGTCAAGCCTATTGCTCTGCATCTGGTATCGGCCGTCGCCAGCGATCCGGAAGTGCAAAAGTCAGGTGTCCCCATCTCCGGCATTGGCGGTATCGAGACCTGGCAGGATGCGGTGCAGTTCATGCTCCTGGGCGCCATGTCTGTTCAGGTCTGCACAGCGGTCATGCACTGGGGCTTCCGTATCGTTGAGGACATGATCGACGGCATGTCCAACTGGATGGACGAGCGGGGCTTCGCCACCGTATACGATTTCATAGGCAGATCGGTGCCCAGGATATCCGAGTTCGGCGACTTTGATCTCGGTTTTCAAACAGTGGCGCGCATCGACCATAGCAAGTGCATCCAGTGCAATCTCTGCTACATCGCTTGCAACGATGCGGCTCACCAGTGCATCGATCTCAAGGAGCTCAAGCTGACCGAGAAGCTCTCAGAAAGGCTCTGGCCTGTGGTCAGAGAGGAGGACTGCGTGGGCTGCGATCTCTGCTCGAAGGTCTGCCCGGTCGACGATTGCATCTCGATGGTCCAGGTGGATACCGGTAGGCCGCGCATCACCTGGAACGAGCTGATGAGGAAGCATCCCGAGGTGCTCGAATGGAACGATATGGAGCGCTACCGGGAAAAGGCGAACATCCATATCCATTGATCGGCTGCAGGGTAAGTGATCGGTAAGATTGTCTCGGGCGGGCAGACAGGAGTGGACAGGGCGGCTCTCGATGCGGCCCTTGCTCTCGGCTTTCCCTGCGGCGGCTGGTGCCCGGCAGGCAGGATTGCCGAGGATGGCGCCATCGATCAAAGATATCCTCTTGTAGAGACTCCCGGCAGCGAGTACGGGCAGCGCACCGAGTGGAATGTCAGGGACGCGGACGGGACTTTTATCATATGCCGTGGAGAGCTCGACGGCGGAACGCTCTACACGAGAGAGTGCGCGCGGAGGCTCGCTAAACCGTATATGGTGCTGGATCCGGACTCACCGGTTTGCATCGATGAGGTGCTGTCCTGGATTTGTGAGAATTCGGTCCGTGTCCTCAACGTGGCCGGCCCGAGGGAGAGCAAGTCGCCCGGCATCTACCTCTATGCTAGAGCTATAGTCGAGGAGCTGATTGGAGCACTAATGGCCCCGTTATTTCAGGCCACGAGCTAAGGTAGAATCTGCTCCCCCAAAAA
>CAYPBX010000250.1:0-4646 GCA_964409075.1 uncultured Candidatus Obscuribacterales bacterium | reverse complement strand
GCCTAGTCTCGTGGGCTCGGAGATGTGTATAAGAGACAGGCCCAGCAGGTAAGATCGCCACACAAGAAATATGTTGTGGACACTCGCCCCCTGTGTCAGGGTATGCGCTTCGTGCTCACGGACGTAGCTCACCCGCGCCTGGTCCTCAAACACGGCAGCCATTTTCTTGTTCTGGATCAGTCAGCAAACATCCCGGCCTGCAACACGCTCGGCTACGGATACTACCGCCTCGACACGCGGCATTTGAGCGAATGGGAGCTTGCGCTTAACGACGCTCCCCTGTCTCTTTTGTCCAGCGACATAGAAGAGGGATACGCAGGGCACTTTCTCTATACGAACCCTCAGGTCGGAGACCTGCCACAGCAGAAGGTAACCATCCTGCGCGAGACAGTCCTGTCCGACCTGCTCTGGGAACGCGTCGTAGTCGAGAATTTTCACAGCCAGCCGGTCGAGTTCAATCTCTCCATGAAGTTCTCCTCGGACTTTGCCGACATGTTCGAGGTCAGGGGGCTCAACAGGGAGCAGCGTGGCGAGCGGATGCTGCCGGTCTCATCCTGGGACTACAAACGGCTCTTCCTTGCCTACCGGGGTGAGGACGGCATGCTTCTGGAGACGGTCATCCAGTTTTATGGATTGAGCCCCGCCTCCATAAACGACGGCTGCTGCGTCTTCTCTTTCAAGCTGCCGGTCAGGGGAAGCAGGACCTTCGAGCTGTCGCTGGCGACCCGCTGGGGGGGTAAGCTACATGGCAATCCGGGAGGGAACGCAGTCGAAGCGGGCTTTCAAGACGCCAAGCTGGTGGCGGAGGCAAGCAGCCGCGAGTGGCACAGCCGGGGGGCCAGGATTGCCACCAATCACGAGCTTTTCGACCTTTCCATCACCAGGGGTTTTCGCGATATCTACATTTTGCGGCAACCGACCCCGAAGGGTATCGGCATTGCTGCCGGTATCCCCTGGTACTGTGCCGTTTTCGGCCGCGACTCAGCTATAACCGCACGACAGGTGCTTCCATTTGTGCCTTCGCTGGCGCGCGAGGTCATAGAGGTCCTGGCAGCCTATCAAGGCACCATAACAGACGACTTCACGGACGAGCGCCCGGGCCGAATCATGCACGAGCTCAGGCTAGGAGAGCTTGCCCGCGTCAAGCAGGTCCCCCATTACCCCTACTATGGCACTGTCGATGCCACGCAGCTGTGGATCCTTCTTTATTGCCGATACATACGCTGGACAGGCGACTTGGACTTCGGACACCGCTTCTGGCCGCAGATTAAGCAGGCTGTCAACTGGCTCGACACAGCAAGTGATGGCGGCTACATTTACTACAAGTGCCTGAGCGAGCAGGGGCTGATCAATCAAGGCTGGAAGGACTCCTTTGATTCAGTGATGCACAAAGACGGACACCTGGCCAAGCCGCCAATTGCCATCTGCGAAGCTCAAGGATATCTGTATGCAGCCAGAGTCGAGCTGTCCGAGGTCGCCGAGCTCCTAGGTCATCCAGGAACAGCCAGGCGCCTGCGCGGAAGCGCCGAATCACTAAAGACAATGTTCCAGAAAGACTTCTGGATGGAATCAGAGAACTATCTCGCTCTTGCCCTCGATGGCGACGGCAGGCAGGTGGGGGTCTTAAGCTCCAATCCCGGCCACTGTCTGGCTACAGGCATTCTCAGCGAGGAAAAGGCTACAGCCGTCGCGGACCGACTGATGAGCGGGCAGCTGCACTCGGGCTGGGGCATACGCACGCTGGCAGCCGACACGGTCGCTTTCAACCCGATCAGCTACCACAACGGCTCTATATGGCCGCACGACAATGCCATGATCGCCGAGGGTTTGCGCAGAATGGGCAGAGTGGGCGACGTGCTGCGAATCCTGGAGGGTCTCTTTGATGTGGCGCAAGGCGAGGCGGACTTCCGTCTTCCTGAGCTATTCTGCGGATTTGACAGAGGCGAATCCAACAACGTCATCGACTACCCGGTTTCCTGCTCGCCGCAGGCATGGGCATCAGGTAGCCTGCTGCAAGTGTTGACAGCCTGCATCAATTTACAGCCGGATGCCACCAACAATCGCCTGACGATAGCCGATCCACAGCTGCCGGACTGGTTGGATACTGTCACCATCCATAGGCTCCCAGTCGGCAGAGCCTTCCTGGATCTCAGTTTCACTACCGCCGCCGGCGCAACATCTTGCCAGATTTTAAGAAAAGTAGGCGATATACGGGTCATCATAGAGACGTAAGACTCAAGGGAGCCGCAGTGGCAGACGGGATCTCATGAGGATCGCTCAACTGGCCTCGCTTACCGAGAGCGTGCCGCCGAAAGGATATGGTGGCACGGAGCTGGTCATCGGCCTTCTCACCGATGAGCTGGTCAAGCTCGGACATGAGGTTACACTGTTTGCGTCCGGAGACTCCGTCACGAAAGCCAATCTGGTATCGGTGGTATCAGAATCTCTTAGGACGAGTTCTCACATCCCGCAGACACGCTGGGCAGCGTACGACATCCGCAGCATATTGAACCTGAGCGAAATCGAAAGCGATTTCGACATCGTGCACAACCATATGGGATGGCAGGCTCTTGCTTTTCTGAGCCGGTTGCGCACCACCACGGTCACCACCAACCACAATCCTGTCAAGGACTACTGCAGAGACATTTTCCTCTCCTTCAAACACCTGCCTTATGTTGCCATAAGCAATGCCTATCGGCGTCTCAATTATCCACGACAATTGAACTATGTTGCCACTGTATACAATGGCATTGATCTGACCACCTATGATTATAATCGAGAAGCGAAGCGAGGCTACCTCCTCTTTCTTGGCCGAATCTGCCATGAGAAAGGAACTGCCGAGTCGATCCAGATTGCCCACCGCGTGGGCCTGCCCATCGTCATCGCCGGCAAAGTGGATGGCAGGGACCAGAATTATTTTGACGCCCGTATAAGACCTGAGCTCTCGGACAGCTCTGTGGACTTCATCGGAGAAGTGACCGAAGGAGAGAAGCAGAAACTCTACAGCAATGCAATTGCAGTGATTTATCCTCTCAATTTCGACGAGCCGTTCGGGCTGGTAATGGCAGAAGCTCTTGCCTGCGGCACACCGGTCGCAGCGCTTGATCGCGGCTCTGTTCGCGAGGTGCTCTCCGACGGTGAGACTGCCATCATTGCCGATACCATAGACACCCTGGTCGAGCGCTTTCCTGAAATTGAAAAGATCTCCGCTGAAGCCTGCAGAGAGCGAGTCTTTGAGCTATTCAGCAAAGAGCGCATGGCTCGGGCTTACGTCGACATATACAAACAGCTTATCCGAAGGGGGGACTGAGAGACAGCCAATACCTATCGATTCCACAAACGACGGTTTCAGGAGATGGGGGAGGAGCTCAAAATCGCCCGGCGGCGCTCCCCCCTCTTCAATCCGGCAGATTCACTCTGTTCAATGGAGCCCGCACAATAATGCCACCAGTTAGAGAGAGTATTCTCCTTGAGACGCTGCCTCAAAAGCTCAATTCTGAGCGATCTCTCGCTCCTTCCCATGGACAGAGCGGCAACTATCGAGTCGGAGATCTGTTCGGCATCATAAGGATTGACCGGCAAGGCTGCGTGACCCAGCTCGTGCCAGACACCGGTCTCCGGCGATAAGAGGAGCACTCCCGGGTCATTGGACTGGCAGGCTACAAACTCCTTGGCAGTCAGGTTGAGCCCGTCCCTGACCGGATTGACCAGCATGACTTTCGCTGCTCTGTAAAGGGCGGCCAGATAGGGACTAGCCACCGGGCTGGAGATCCATACAAGTGGTTGCCAGTCGTCTGTCCTCCAGCGCGAGACAACATCTGACGCGAGAATCTTGCAGTGATTCCAGTAGGCATCGAAGGACTGCAACCCTGGACGCGTGCGGCCGCATATCTGAGCAAAGACAATCTTTCCCCGCCATTGCGGGTAACTGTGGAAGAACCAGTCTATTGCTTTGAGTCTCTCGGCAATGCCCTTTGTATAGTCACCGCGATCGACTGACAAAACATAACCACATCCTCTCAGAGCCTCGAACCTGTAGTCATCGCCCAGATCGATATCGCTGGCCGCCAGCCCTGACCAGTACTCAATATCCAGTCCCAGAGGCACCACAGCAACTCTTGTGGTCTCACTGGCAAATTGCACCGCAATATGGTGGCGTGAGCGAAGAGGATGACAGACGGCGAGCTGACGGGCGTGCCTGTTGTCCTCGCGTCTACTTACAAGCATTCTGCCTCGGTCCACGCGCTGCCCCGGCATGTACCGATCGACAAAGTCTAGAAAATGGTCTGCATACTCTCTGGTATGAAAACCTACCATCTCGGCACCGAGCAGACCGCGAGCAATCTCGATGAGTGGTGGAACATGGAGTTGGGCTACCTTTCGCGGCCAGGGAATATGCCAAAAGAGGACTGACCGTGCAGTGTGCCTGAGACCAATCAAGGGTGGGACCAGGGCAAGCTGGTAATCCTGCACAAAGCAGACAGGCGCGGCTGCCCTGAATGCAGTTGACTGAAGGGAGTCTGCAAAGGCACGATTGAACCACCAGTAAAGCTGGCGGTCGCTGACCCTGTATGTTGCATATTCCGGTAGATCGTGCATGACCGGCCAGAGAAACTCATTGCAATAGCGGTAATGCCCGCGGACCA
>CAYPBX010000249.1:4076-4650 GCA_964409075.1 uncultured Candidatus Obscuribacterales bacterium | reverse complement strand
CTCAGAGCTCCACACCAGGCTCAGTGAGGCGTTGAGCTGGCAGAAAGAGATAGACCTTCCCCTGCCGAGTCTCTACGGCTTGACACCGCGCCAGCAGGTTTACCTCATCGAGGCTCCTGCCGAGGTCTGGGAGGGGCTCAGCGCATCGGCAGCAGAGAACCTCTCTGCTGCCGGCGGGTCAGGAGAGCCTGACGATTCGCTGCGCCCCGAGGTGGAGCTTTCCATTCGCAATAAGATAGAGCACCTGAAAGCGCTCGGCCACAGAGGTAGAAAGCCTGGTCGAGCCCGGAGCCTCTCGCCCTCTGCCCAGGAGCTTGTTGACCGGATCGAGGCTGTACGCAGGCAATATCGCGCGACGGTGTCAGAGCCCGACCAGGCAAGCCACGACCTCCTCTTTCTAGCTACCTCAGCACCGCCTGCCGAACTCCCGGCCGTAATAAAGAGAATTGAAAGCGCGGCCGGCAAGCTCCTTCAGGTAGGACCGCTTTTTCCAGGGATGCCACGTACGGACTGGGAGCAGACGGTTCTTGAGTTTCTGCCTGATCTCTGGGAGGTCAGCCTCAGGCTAACCAGC
>CAYPBX010000249.1:0-4066 GCA_964409075.1 uncultured Candidatus Obscuribacterales bacterium | reverse complement strand
GGCAGCGTCAGATGTGTATAAGAGACAGAAGCTACGCATCGCAAGGCCAACGAGGCTGCTCAACGCGTTGCCCCGATCATAAAAGAGGTGCGCAGCGGAGAGCTGATTGTACCCAAAGGCGAGGTGATCACTGCGCAGAAGGTCGAAGTGCTGAGCGCGATCGGCATCACCAGAGTAAGCAACTGGGCTTATGTAACAACGATGGCGGTGGCCTTAACAGCTGCTTTTGCCCTTCTCGGCGCCTATCTTTACCACTTTGCCGCCAGGCATCTTTACTCCATAGCGTCGATCGGCCTGATGTCTACGGTTGCACTTGCCACCCTGCTGGTGGCAGTGGTCATCGGCGCGCAGTACCCTCAATTCGTTCCTGTGCCAGCTGCCGCGCTTATCCTGTCCATCTTCTACCGGCAGCGGCTGTCCCTGCTGCTCACGGGCTTGCTTATCGTATTCCTTTTTTCCGATCAGCTCGTCGATTTTGCGCATGTCCTGGCGCTGGCTACCGCATCTATTGTGGCGGTTGGCACAAATGTGCGCCAGCGGAAGGACCTCATGATCCGCGGATTTATGATTGGTTTCATGCAGGTGGTCGGATTTGTTTTCGGCTTTCTCTCCCTCTTAGCCTTGGCTATCGACACAGGTATTGCCGGGAGCATCTGGTGGCAGATGGCGTTGAATTACCTGGGCGGGCTGACATCGTGCATAGTTGCGATAGGAAGCCTGCCCTTCCTGGAGAGCCTTTTCGCAATGGTGACACCCCTTAGGCTGGCAGAGCTGGCAGACTCGAGCCAGCCGCTCCTGCGCAAGCTTGAGGAGGAGGCGCCAGGCACGTACCAGCACAGCCTAGCCGTAGCCAATCTTGCCGAGGCGGCCGCTCGAGCAATCGGAGCCGATGTGAATTTGACAAGAGCAGGCTCTCTCTATCACGACATCGGCAAGACAGTGCGCCCGCGGTTCTTCATTGAGAATCAATTAGGAGACACGAACCCGCACGATACCATGTCGCCGGAGGAGAGCAGGGATCGCGTCCTTGCCCATGTGACCGACGGACTGGAGCTGGCAGCTCAATACAGGCTTCCCAGAGCAGTGGCGGATTTCATCCCCCAGCATCAGGGCACCTCCCTCATGGCTTACTTCTACCACAAGGCGTGTGTCAGGGACGGTCAGGAGAGGGTCGATCCTCTCTTCTATCGCTACCCTGGACCGCGACCACAATCCAAGGAGGCCGCCATCGTCATGCTGGCTGATGTCTCTGAAGCCGTGACACACAGCCTCAAGAACCCGACTGAAGAGGAGGTTGCCGGGGTGATTGACAAAGTGGCTCGCGCTCGCTGGGATGATGGGCAGTTTGAGGAATCATCGCTTACCTGCGAAAATCTAGAAGTCATAAAAAATGCCTTTGTACGTGTCTGGCGGACTCTCCATCACGAGCGGCTGCGCTATCCATCAACAACCACCGGCAAAATGCCGGTGCCTCCGGAGCTCTAGGACTCACTCCCTGGAGCGATAGAAGGAGAGCGCAGTCTGACCATAGCGGCGAAACCCTGCCCGCCTGAGCTTTCCTTTTCTCTCCGGCATGAGCAGGTGGGTGGCATGCTCGATCACGAGAGTGCCCCGGCTGGCAAGAACCTCGTGTCGGTCTACAAGCGCGAGGGTGGACAGCGGCAGGCGGCTTTCGTAGGGCGGATCAGCAAATACGATATCGAAGAGGCGCCCTGTCAACTCCGGAATGGCTAAACGGACATCCCCGGCAATGACCTGGGCTGTCAGCCCAAGCTTCTCCAGGTTCAGACCGATCCGCCTGACCAGCCTTGGGTTCTCCTCGATAAAAACGACAGACGCTGCCTTCCGGCTTGCTGCCTCGAAACCAACTATGCCTGACCCGGCAAAAAGGTCAAGGAAGCGGCAGCCTGAAACCTGTGAGCACAAAATATTGAAGAGCGCCTGACGAACCTTCGAACCGGTCGGACGGACGAGGTTGGAGCCGGGATCGGCAACAGACCTGCCCCTCAAGTATCCGCCTGTAATTCTCATGGCGGCGTCTGTCCCCTGGTTGCCTGCAAAAGCTCAGCTTGCACCTGGCTTATCAATGAAAGCGTCATGGTAACATGGCCGGGTCTCAACCTCCATGGTGATGGCTTTGCCCAGAACAGTCAGCGCCCGCCGCATCGCCAGAGAGCTTGCAGTAACGCTCCTGCCCCAGCTGCCCAGGGACAGGGACAGGTTGGGCAGGGTCGAAGTCGGCCAGCTGGTCGCCTCCTCTGTGGGCATGCTCTGCGAGTATGCTCGCGCCAGCCTGGAGGAGTTGAACGCTCTTATGGTCGAGGCAGAGCAGAAGCTTACCGAGGCGGAGATGGAGCATCCCGCCAACGAAAAGAACACCGAGACTCTGGAGGCAGTGCCGCTCACGACAGACCAGCTGCGCAAGCAGCTGGATCTGATCGAAAGAGCCGCCCGCCTGGTTGTTGAAGCTCTGGATGTGCCGGAGACGGTGACCTACGGTCTTCCCGGCGCTCACACTCCTGGCGAGGCAAGAGAGTTCCTTTTCAGGCTGATTTCAACCTACCAGGAAAATAAAGAGCGCGTCAACGAATTCATCAGGCAAGCCAAATCCAAATGGAAAATTGACAGAATGGTGAGCGTAGACAGGGACATTTTGAGATTAGCCTGTACAGAAGCGCTTTTCATGCCTGATATTCCTATCAACGTAGCGATAAGTGAAGCAGTGGAGCTTTCGCACCGGTTTGCCGACGATCGGGCTGCTAAGTATATAAACGGTGTGCTGGCAGATCTTTCCGCCCTGGCCAGGCGGTTTCGGGCCGACGTCTCGGCCGGCGCCATCCCGTGCATAAGTGATTTGGCACCAGGAACAGAAGCATGAGGATTTCAATGCAGAGCTGGCGCCCGGGGCTCAAAATACGCGCATGGGATCAATGAAAACACCGATCTCCCCTCAGGCAACAGATGAGCGAACAGGCAGAGCAAAAGGGCAAGAGAGGATGGTGGGGCAGCACGTTGAGCAAGCTGCGCTCTGCTCTGTCGAGAACCAGAGAGACCGTAGTCGGTTCCGTTGGGTCCCAGGAGCATCAGGCTGCTACTGTCGAGCCTCCGTCCTCCGTATCCGGAGACGAAGAATTCGCCAGGCAAAATGATACCTTCTCCCCTATAGAGGCAGAGGGGGAAGGGACCGTGTCATTTGTGATGCCGGTTGATTCCACATCTCCTGCAGAATCCGGCAGTCCAGCTACAGGTCATCCTGGAGCCAGGGGCAGCCGCCAGGCAAGAGCTGATATCCGAGTCGGCTCGGCGCAACCGGCGACAACGCCCAGAGAACAACCAGTACCTGCTTCAGCCCAGAGTGCTCCACCCTGCCTAATCGACGAGGAGTTCCTCGAGGATCTGGAGGAGAGGCTAATCAAGGCGGATCTGGGCGTAAGGACCGTTGCAATGCTGGTGGATGATCTCAGGCGGAAGTCCCGCAAGGGCGGCTGGACTACACGCGATGTCGAAGACTTTCTGCACAGGGAGTTCCTGTCGATTTTCAAGTCGACGCCCTCAGGCGGTCTGGAGATTGTGCCCGGAAAGACCAGCATCATTCTGGTTATAGGGGTTAACGGGACCGGCAAGACTACCAGCATAGGCAAGCTGTCCTGGCGTCTGAAGCAGGACGGGCACAAGGTGCTCATCGCCGCCGGCGACACCTTCAGGGCCGCAGCCGAGTCCCAGCTCGAGATCTGGGCCGAGCGGGCCGGCGTCGACATTGTCAGGCTCAGCGACGGTGCTGATCCGGGAGCAGTAGTCTTCAAGGCGCTGGAGAAAGCCAGGCTCGAATCTTACGATGTTGTCGTGATTGACACAGCCGGGCGCCTGCACAACAAGGCCAACCTGATGGCAGAGCTGAAGAAAGTCCGCAACGTCATAGAGAAACATGGAGCTGGCATGTCGTTTGAAACGCTGCTTGTACTGGATGCTTCAACAGGGCAGAACGGACTGCAGCAGGCCAGAGTCTTTACAGAGGTCTGCCCGCTGACTGGTGTAATTCTCACCAAGCTTGATGGCACCGCCAAAG
>CAYPBX010000248.1:0-4661 GCA_964409075.1 uncultured Candidatus Obscuribacterales bacterium | reverse complement strand
GACCGTGCGCAGGCTGTTCTCCACCCGGGTTCCGAAGCCGGTGCCAGGGTCGAGCTGACCGTGACGGTTGGTCACTCCCTTCTGGAATTCGAGTTGGGCATCAAGCGGGATCACCTCGCCGGTCGGTGTGACGATCTGCTCCAGTCGCAGCCCGACTTTGCCGGCCCGGCTTATCAACCTTGGTTTTTTGACCTGGGCAATTCTGCCCCGCACCATGCTGCCGCGAGGCAGGAGCAGGGTGCGTCCCAGATACAGATCTCTCTTGACACTGCCCTCGAATATATCCCCTGGCTGGCTTGTCTTTGCGTCGATCGGATATTCGACAATCAGGGTCAGCCTGGTGGCCGTGGGCAGTGTTCCGGATTCCAGCCCTCCCTGTAGGGCTGTGCCGGAGCCCGGGCTGGCGACCGCCTGACTGGGAGCGAAATCAGGGAGATTCCTGGGTTCTATGTGGAGGCTGGTTCGGCCTGGGGACTCGACCTTGTTGCCGGGCTTTCCGGCGCTAGTGCCGCTGTCTATTGGCGGCCTTAGCTCGAGCCCGGCTGCGGGCTGGGATTGGAAGGATAGAGCCAGTGCCAGGAGGAAGAGCAAAGCAGCTGCTGTCGGTTGTCTGTATCTGCCTTTCACTTGCGCCTCCTGAGTGTGTAGCAGTAAATGGTGCGGGAAGCTACTCTAATCGCCGCCGATCGCTTGTCTGAGACGACACGATTATAAGGGAAAGTTCCCAGCCTCGGATCCTGTCGAGCCGAGCGCTCTCTCCACACTTTCTACATCAGCTGGCGTGTCGACAGGCAGGCTGTGATAGCTGGTGGGCACGACCTTGATCCTTATGCCGTTCTCGAGCGCTCGCAACTGCTCGAGCTGCTCGGCCAATTCAAGCGGTGCAGGCGCTAAGAGCGACAATTTAAGAAGGGTCGTGCGTCTATATACATAAAGTCCGATGTGCCCCAGGTACTTACTGTCCCCAGAGGGATGTTGCTCCCGGTAAAATGGGATCGGCGCTCGCGAGAAGTAAAGCGCGAATCCTTGCCTGTCGATTACCGTCTTGACCATGTTCTGGCTTTCGGCCTCCTTCAGGGTTCGCAGCGGCATGGCCAGGGTCGCCATCTCAATTTCAGGATCATGGAGCAGCGGCTCTACTCCCTGGTCGATGGCCTGCGGGCTGATAAGCGGCTCGTCGCCTTGAATGTTCACTACTATGGCGTAGCCTGGCTCAGAGGCTGAAACCTCCGCCAGCCTGTCGGTGCCGGTCTGGTGGTTTGGGCCGGTCATGGCTACCGAAGCGCCGAAGCCCAAGGCTACAGATGCAATGCGCTTGTCGTCGGTCGCAACAATGAGCTTGTCGATGAGCTTCCCCTGGCGCGCCTGCCGCCAGACACGCTCGATCATCGGAACTCCGTTAATTAATGCCAGCGGCTTGCCAGGAAATCTTGTCGATCCCCAGCGGGCAGGAATTACTGCTAGCACCTTCTCTGGCGGTTGCAAAGGTCACACTTGCTTCAACTATATAGATTTCCTCAAAGTTTGCAGCAGCTGTAAAGGGCATGCCTGACGCAGATTTAATCTTCCGGCGAGACTCGATTCGGCAAGCGTTAGCGGGCGCAAGGTTGCTGGCTGGGAGACAGAGAGGCTCCAAAAGAGTTGCCAGGTGATTGCGTTTGATTCATAAATAGAGAATCTCAGCGCTTAAAATGTCTGCGCTTGCACAGGCTCTCCCGGCCAAATCCCGGACTGAATACGTAAGCGGACAAGACCCTTAGAAAGAGGTGGGGCAGTGAATTGCTCATGTATCTCCCCCCAGGCTGAAGCAAGAAGTGTGGCTGACCGGCTGGCTGCCGTCGAGCGCGAGCTGGTTGAGGCGGCAAGACGAATGCTGCGATCCGCCAGCGACCCGGTGAGCGCTGTCATTCGTTTTCTGCACGAACGCCCCGATGGTGCCCTTTTGCCCGGCGATCTCATAAAGAGAGTGCTCTTGCAAGCCTTCGGCACCAGGGACGAGATTCCTGGTCTGGTTGCCATCCTGTCCGGGCATGTCAAGGAGATTGCCCGGCACTCTAATGTTATCCGCATCGTCAACGAGCATTCGGCAGTGAGCCGCTGGGGTAGCTATTTGATTAAGCAGGCAGACAGGATTAAGTTCGAGGTCGCCAGGGAGAGGGGCTGGGTTGTCCTGAAGAATATAACTGGCCTGGTTGCTGTAGAGCATGGCATCGAGCTCGGTCTCGACAGGATACGCGTCGTACCGCCCAAGCTGGAGGTGACTTTGCGCCTGGGTTCTTTGCGGCCCAGGCGTCTGGTTGATATTGACTGAGCCGAAGATCTTCGCCCACAGAGGGGGGCGCATCTGGGCGCCTGAGAATACCATGGCTGCCTTCCGGAGATCGATCGATGCCTGCGTTGACGGGATCGAGCTGGATGTGCAGCGGTGCCGGTCCGGAGAGATCGTCGTCATTCATGATTCCGATCTGAAGCGCACTACAAATGGTGCGGGGCTGGTCAAGGACAAGAGCCTTTCTCAACTGAAGGAGCTGAGCGCCGGGTTGTGGTTTGCTTCTGGTTTTGACAGTGAAAGGATTCCTACCCTCAAGGAGGTCTTTGAGCTGGTGGAGGGAAGGGTCGTCCTGAACATAGAGATAAAGAATGCCCCTGTCGAATATCCTGGCATTGACGACGACCTGCTTGCGCTCCTAGAGGATTATCCGCATAAGGGCTCGATTATTGTAAGCTCATTCGATCACCGCGTGGTGCGCCAGGTCTCCCGGAAAGCGCCTGAGCTTACCTGCGCCCTGTTGGCTGTGGCGATCTTTGCTGATCTCAAGGAATATGCCACCAGGATTGGTGCCACAGTGTGGCATCCGAGTATCGACGAGCTACTACCGGATGCGGTGGCGGAAGCCCACCGGGCAGGCATGGAAGTCAACGTATGGACAGCCAACAGTAAAGAGGATTGGGCTGCCGCCCTCAGCCTCGGAGTCGATGGGATCATCACCGACGATCCTCGGGGACTGAAGCTATATCTGCAGGAGTCGACAGGAGCAGGAAGACTTCCTGAGTATAGATGACATCATGTAGATAGGGCATGCAACAGCAAGGCGAGCGCGGTGGAGCCACAAAGACTGTTGCCGAAGGCCGTTCTTCCGGCAAGCTACAACTGTTGTCGCACCACATTCGATATAAACGGGATCTCGGCGTACTTGCCCCAGAAAGACCAGATCATGCCGTAGAGAGGCAGGAGCATGAAAGCTCGCACAATAATGGTTATCGCAAAAGAGAACCAGTACACAATTTGTGGTGCAGCTTGCGGAAGCATGCTGCCGATTAACCCGAACATACCCCCTGCCAGTGAGGCAAAAGCTCCGGAAGCCCAGGAGAAGAGAAAGCCGATTATGCCCAGAATGATGGACTGCAGAAAGTGGAAACGGAAGAAGGAGGACTGGCTCGATCGGCCAGACAGGACGATATAGATGATTCCGGCTATACCGAAGGTCAGGTAGCAGATACCGCCTATGATGCGCTCAGTTTTGGTTGGTTTTCCAAAGACGTATCGGGACATGGTTCGTTAGCCATTCTTCAGATACTCTACCAGAAGCTCTTTCTTGAGCCGTCTCTGCTGCCCGGTTTTCATATCCTTCACAGTGGCCTCTCCCGACTTTATCTCTTCCTCACCGATTATAATAGCTGATCTAGCCTTTAGCCTGTTGGCCTGTGCCAGCTGCTTGCCGAAACTCCTGGCTTGTGCCATCTCAACAGGAAAGTCCAGGTCGCAATGGATACCTGCTCGGCGGAGAGTAGTCGCCAGATGCAGGGCGGCCTCGGTACTTGAGCTGACAACAAAAACCGAAATTGCTTCCGCTTCTGTACTCTCAAGCAAGAGAAGCAATCGCTCCAGCCCGAGTGCCCATCCTACAGCAGGAGCCGGTTCTCCGCCGAAGAGCTCTACGAGGTTATCATAGCGACCCCCTGCCACGATGGTAGCCTGGGCACCCAGACGGCTGTCGGGGCTGACGATCTCCATAACCGTCCGGCTGTAATAATCGAGCCCGCGCACGAGCCTGCGATTAACGGTGAAACCCAGCTCCTGGCTTGTAAGTGTCTCCTTCAGCGCGGTGAAATGTGCCTCGCAGCCCCCACAAAGATTTTCTACACTGACAGGCGCGTCGGCTATGGCTTCCTGGCAGATACTGCTTTTGCAGTCGAAGATCCTGAGTGGATTGCGCTCGAACCGCTCCCTGCAGGTATCGCAAAGCCCGTTCAGGCGGCCTGTCAGGTGCGTCTTCAGCTTGCTGCGGTAAGCCGGGCGGCATTGCTGGCAGCCTGTGGAGTTGAGCTCTATCGTAAAATCGGAAATATCGAAGGCGTAAAGCAGATCGGCAGCCAGAATAATTGTCTCGGCATCAATTAAAGGGCCGGGGCTGCCGAAAGCCTCTATGCCTATCTGGTGGAACTGGCGCTGCCTGCCTTTCTGGGAGCGCTCGTAGCGGAACATAGCTCCCTGATACCACAGCTTCACTACGGCGCCTGCGCGATTCAGCCCACCGTTTAGGTAAGCACGCACGACTCCTGCAGTTCCTTCCGGGCGCAAGGTCAGGCTGCGGTCCGAGCGATCGAGGAAGGTGTACATCTCCTTATTGACAATATCGGTGCTCTCACCTACTCCTCTG
>CAYPBX010000247.1:1866-4674 GCA_964409075.1 uncultured Candidatus Obscuribacterales bacterium | reverse complement strand
GAGATCATGCCTAGTCTCGTGGGCTCGGAGATGTGTATAAGAGACAGCGGTTACCATAACCACGGGACAGGAGAGGTATTTTGCCAGAGCCAGAAAATCAGTGTTTGTGGTCGTCACGTCCCTTTTGGCGGGTCTGCCCGGCCTCAAGCCGGTTGTCCTACGAGGTGATTTCAGCCAGTTAGGATACCAAAGATGTGGCTTGAGGCGCGCCGAGCAACCGGGTCGACGGCAGGCGCGGCAGGCGCCACATTGATTTCAACTTTGGCAGCAGCAGGGCGGTCTCGCCCGGGACGGAGCTTCCTTGAGCCTGCATCAACGCAGGTCTTCTCTGTATGGTTAAGCGCTGGCTGCCCGGCAGCAATGCCGTTCATATAGATGTTGCCTAAGCTCAACAGATATCACTTAAGCTTTGAATTAAGTACGACCCGGGTGGCTGCCAGGAATTTGCGCAACAGTATTTCAATAAGCTGCCCGGGGCAGATATGGGCATGGGATTGGTAAAATTTAATTCTATCAGGCTGATTGGCGAGAGGTGCTGACGTAAGTTGGTTCTTTGCCAGAAATGCTAATGCACGCGCGAGGAAGGCATGCGCTTGAAAACAGAGTCAAGAGTTGATGCGCCGCTGCTGGCTGCCGCGCCTGTGGTTTGTTGCCGCTGTAGGGCGGCGCTATGCCTCAGGAAGCAGGTTTTAAACCTGGTACTGGGAAAGACGGAAGCGATGGTCTGTCTGTCCTGTCTCAGCCTTGAAACCGGCAGGAGCGAGAGCGAGATTCTCCGTGACTGCGCCAGTTATGTGCTTGCCAGAGAGTGTTTCGCCAGGCAGTGGAACCGGTACAAAAGTGTAGAATACTGCCCGGACCGGCAGGGGTGCCTGCCTGGAATATGTTTCGCTGTTCAGGCACCCTAGGACAGGAGGAGCTGTTCCTTTGAGTCTGCCTGAGAATGCTCCGGAGGCGCATGAGCTTGATCTGCGGGGAGTCCCCTGCCCCTTGAATTTTGTTAAGGTAAAGCTTCTCCTGGATAAGGTGGTGGATGGGGCGCTTGTGAGGGTCAGGCTGGATAATGGCGAGCCCTTGGACTCGGTCAGGGAAAGCCTTCGCGCCGAAGGGCATGAGGTGGTGGCTGTGGACAATACCGCCAGCAGCTATAGCTGCTTGAGCATTCGCAAACATTCCCGCAGGTGAGATTGACAGGCGAAGCTGTAAACAGCCAATATGGGAGGGTTTGTGCCCGGGAGGACCAGGCTTTGTCCTGCACTGATGGTGAGTTTAAGCAGCAGTGGACAGCGGCCTTCTTTGCCTGCCTGATCTCGGGTGGCCTCTTATGTCTGTCAGCTTCTGCCAGCGAGAATGTCGCTGCTGACGGCTTGCTGCCAGGCTTATCCGGCCAAACTGAAGCAGATGCTGATGCAATTGAGACGGCGCGCCACGGTCTTTCGCGCTGCCCGTCCGATCCGAAGGCACACTTGATGTATGGCGATGCGCTCAGGGGACAAGGCCGCGATCGCGAAGCAGCCTCAGCTTATCTAAAGGCAGTAGAGCTGGATCCTGAGTATTACCTGGCCTATCACAAGCTGTCTCTCGTCAGCGCTTCCGCCGAGCAGATCCGAAAAGGGATTGATCGCCTAACGCGCTTGCAGGCCGAGCGACCGAACGAGCTCCTGCTTGCGGTAGCCCTTTCCGAGCTCCTGGAGAAAAGCGGTGAATTCAAGGCTGCTGCGCTTGGCCTCGTGGATCTGGTATACAGGGGTGCAGTGCCTGCGGAGCACCAGAGAAAGGTGGAGGCGCGCATCCATTATCTGCTCGTACAAGCACGACAGGCGCGCTTGACTGGTGCTCGCAGCCTGAAGCTCTCTGAGGAGGAGCTCGATCTGCTGCCGCCCCCTCTTCCTGATCTGGGTGAGGTTGGGCAAGGCAGTGATCCCCTCATTCCTGCCGGGGGCAATCCCAGGACTTTGAAATGAAGCTGAGCGTTAGCCGGGAGAGTACAGTCCCGATCAGAGATCAGCTGATTGAGCAGATCGGGCTGCAGATCGCCTCGGGAAGTATGCGTGCCTCCGAGAAGCTGCCGAGCATTCGGGCTCTGGCCGGCCGTCTGGGCATACACTACAACACCGTCAGCTCCGCATATAATCATCTGGCTGCAGTGGGGCTTCTCGAGATCAAGCAGGGCAGCGGCGTGCGGGTGGCCAGCCAGATGAGCCGCCTGGAGCTGGAGGTCGCTGGCGAGAGCATCGAGCCTCTGGTCAGGGACTGTGTAGCTGCAGCAGCTGCGTACGGTTTCTCGCGCCGGGATCTGGAAGCTGCTGTCGGGCGCGTGGTTGCCCGAAGTCCTGTTGAGCAGGTGCTGGTCGTGGATCGCAACCAGGACTTTCATCCTATTCTCCTGGCAGAGCTGGCAGGAGTGCTGTCCTGCCCGGTTGTGGCTTCGGATATTGAGAGCCTGCGTACAGAACCGCCTGCTACCGATGATTCGCTTTTGGTGACAAGCTTGTACCATGCAGTGACGCTCAAGGATCTCAGGCTCGATCCAAGCCGCGTTGTTGTCTGCAACGTCGAGCCGGGCCGTGCTGAGCTCGATGCTGTCGCTAGCCTGAAACCCGGCTCTTTGCTGGTCTTAGTTTCTGTCAGCCAGACGCTGCTGAGGATGGCGACGAATCTCGTGGGAGCGATGCGTGGCGATGCGATTGCGGTGAGAACGATAAGCGCGCATGAAAAGGCTGAGCTGGCATATACTTCAAGTTATGCCGACCTGGTTGTCTGTGACCATCCCAGCTATCCCACGGTTGCAAGCTGTATGCAAGGCAA
>CAYPBX010000247.1:0-1856 GCA_964409075.1 uncultured Candidatus Obscuribacterales bacterium | reverse complement strand
AAGTTTTTCGCCTTTATTCACAGTCCACGATCGACCTGATCGAAGAGCGACTCAGGAAATGGGGAGGGTCAACGGCATCTTGAGCGGATACTTTGCTGACAGGCTGTTTTGCACAGCTTTTCTGCTGTCTCTAGCAGGCTGCTCGGGCCAGGTGACAACTCCCGATGGCAGGTTGGCTGATCTTGATATCGGTGACGTCAAGCATAGATCCAGCTCGGGTGGCATTCAGATAGGCGAGCCTCTGGATCTGCAAGCCGAGGAGGAGATTGCCACCGGTTGCCTGACTGCCTGGCGCCAGGCGCTGGCAGGAGATGACGACGGAGCCATGCTCAAGCTCAAGGATCTTGAAAAGAAGCATCCCAAGGCAACCACAGTTGTCTTCATGATGGGTCAGATAGCCGAGCATGGAGGACGGAAGGAAGATGCTGTCCGCTATTACGCTCAGGTGGCCGAGAAGTCCAAGTCGAATAATATGTATCTTTTCAAGCTTGCCGAGTCGTTACGTGCCACCGGTGATGCCAATAAGGCAGCCGCAAGATACAGGGAGCTCATCGAGAGGTTTCCGGATTTTGCTCCGGGGCGAGTTGGGCTGGCCCGCGCGCTTATGGAGGTGGATCGCCATTCACGGGAGGCGGCCCGGCAGATACAAGTAGTGCTGGATACCGATCCGGACAACAAAGAGGCTCTGAAGCTTAGAGAAGAGATGGAGCGCCGGCGCTAGCCCGGAGCCTGTCAATCTATCGTAAAATAAACGGCAGAGCGGGCATCTGGCCGCACTGGCTGGTGCAATAGCGATCGGTCAGAATTGATGAGATCGTGAATTGGTCCGTGACCCGCTCGGCTATGCGAGGGCGAAGCGAGCGTCTGGTTTGAGGATATGGCTATGGGTCATGAGAAGATAAGATTGATGGAGTCGCCCGATCCCGGGTATGAGGCAGCCTCGGTAGATGAGATACAGATAGACGGCTTCGACCACGTCGAGTTTTATGTAGGCAACGCTCTCCAGGCTGCTTACTATTACCAGCGCGGCTTCGGATTTGATGTGGTTGGCTTTCGTGGGCTGGAGACCGGCGAGCGCCAGACCGTATCCTACGTGCTCAGACAGAACAACGTTACGCTTGTTCTCACCGGGTCGCTCAGCCCGGATCATCCTGTATCTGAACATGTCAGGCAGCATGGAGATGGCGTCAAGACAATCGGCTTCAAGGTCAGGGATGCCAGGACCTGCTTCGAAACCGCCGTCGGCAGAGGTGCTGAGCCAGTTGTGCTGCCGGAGAAGGTGGAGGATGACAACGGAACTTTTATCTCGGCGTCTGTCAGGACCTATGGTGATACAGTTCACACTTTCGTTGAGAGGGAGCAATACAGTGGAGCCTTTGCTCCCGGCTTCAAAAAGCTGAAAAGATCGCACGGCAGCTCAGGGTTGCTTTATATAGATCATGTCGTCGGCAATGTCGAAGTAGACAGGATGAATGCCTGGGTCGACTTCTACAAGCGCATCTTCGGATTCTATGTCTACCAGTATTTTGATGCCAAGGATATAAGCACGCAGTATTCCGCTCTGATATCGAAGGTGATGGCAAACAGAAGCGGCACCATCAAGCTGCCGATAAACGAGCCTTATGAAGGGCTTCGCCGGTCGCAAATTCAGGAGTATCTGGATTACTATCTGGCGCCAGGCGTTCAACACATAGCTCTCGGAACCAGAGACATCATAAAGACCGTCGCCGAACTCAGGGAGCGCGGGGTGGAGTTTCTCACTGTGCCGCGCTCGTACTATGATGCCTTGCCCGACCGAGTTGGTGAGATAGACGAAGATATAGAAAAGCTGGCTGAGCTGGGGATTCTGGTCGACC
>CAYPBX010000246.1:0-4692 GCA_964409075.1 uncultured Candidatus Obscuribacterales bacterium | reverse complement strand
CTGCCTGGCGTCGCACTCGACATTTGCGCCCACATCGAGCACCACAACCGGGCGGTCGCGCTGAATTGTCGGCATAACACAAGCGATTGCGGACCGGGAGACGTTGGCTATGCGACCCAGTCCCACGTGGGCAGCAACAGTCGCAGCTCCAGTCGAGCCAGCTGACACCAGAGCATCAGCAAGCCCTTCTGCGACCTGCCTGGTAGCAACAACAATCGAAGCGTCTTTTTTACGCAGAATGGCCCGGCCTGGCTTCTCATCCATGGCCACCACCTCCTGGGCAGGCGCGACCTCAATCTCCAGACCGCTAGTATCATGCCTGGCAAGCTCGCTGCCTACAGCCTCAGGCTCACCGGCCAGAGTAATTGCCACGCCGAAGTCTCTGGCTGCCAGCACAGCGCCGTAAACCACCTCCCGAGGGGCATAGTCGCCTCCCATGGCATCCAGTGCAATGCGAATCATCCAGGCCCCCGCATTTCTGTATTTACCGGCTACCCGGAAAGATCAGTCGACTATGAGACTGTCACGGCGCCGCGCCGGCCGGCCCCGGTAGTATCCGCAGGTCACGCACACCTGATGGGGGCGAGCAGGGGCCCCACAGTTAGGGCATTTAACAGCAGGCACGGTGGAGGCCTTCCACATTGCGCGGCGTGAGTGTTGTTTTTGATGCGATGTCTTTTTCTTTGGAACAGCCATTACTGTTGGTCTACCTCGGTTTGATGCCAGAGCCTCATATTATCCCCTAATTGCTTAGTCTTTTCTTGTCTGGCAAGAGACTCTTTAAGTTCTGCCAACGAGGATCTGCACTAGCATCCCGGCCGGCAGCAGCGCCTTGATCGACCTCACTGCCTCCCAACTGTGGTCCAGGGCATTCAGGCCCGCAGATGCACAAGCCGGGGCTGGCGAGCGTTACTGACTGGTAGACAATGTCGGTAATGTCAAGAATGCCGTCATCAGGAACCGGCTCTACAAAGTCACTTGATGTAAGCTCTCTTTCCCGAGGCATCTGCTGCCCTGGGGATACATGTACCAGCTGCTCGTCGACAGTAATGTTAAGCGTCTGAAAATAAGGCTTAAGGCAGCGGTGACATTCAAGCTTGAGTAACGTAGCAAGCCGCCCGCAAACTCTCACGCCAACCGAGTCAAGCGTAACAACCAGATCGCCTATCACCGGCTTGACTGCTGAGATCCCGGCAATGGTCTCCTTGAAGGCAAGAGCAAGTCTGCCTCCGGGGCAGGTTATCAGGTCATCCAGGCTAATTTTCAAGGGCTCCCCCGATGCAACCGCTCCGGTAAGCAGGCCCGCCTGCCCACGGTAATATTACAAGATTCAGCGCCTCTGCCAATAGAAATGCCGTTCAGTTCAGGGGAGACCATTGAGATTGACGCAATATGAAAGCTAATTGTGCCAACCACCGCTACCTCGGTGCACGCTGGGTCCTGCCTGTCTCTGCTCCGCCCCTGCGGGACGGGTTTGTCGCCATCGAGGCAGACCGCATAGTCAAAATAGGCTGCCAGTCTCAGCTTAGCCGAGCCGAGGCGAAGCGCCTGGAGAGATTTGCCGACTGCATTCTCTTGCCTGGACTGATCAACCTGCACACGCATCTGGAGTACTCCGCTCTCTCGTGCTTTGCGCCGGAATCAGCGCTTGTGCCGTGGATAAAAGCACTGATGAGAAGATTCTCCAGGCTCTCGCCAGCCGATGTCCTTGCTTCGGCACGCCTGGGAGCCTCAGCGGCTGCGCTCGCCGGCACCAGCTGCCTGGTTGATTCAAGCCGTACAGGATTAGCCGCCAGGGCAGCTGTCGAATACGGGCTGCGCTCTATTGTCGGACTGGAGATCTTCGGGCTCGATGATAGCAAGGTAGAGCGCATCTGGCAGACCTGGCTGGACCGTTTTGCGCAGCTAAGGGAGGCTCAGGATATCCAGGTAGCTGAGCGCAGCGGCTTGCTTACGCTCACGATCGCCCCGCACGCACCATATACGGTGTGCCCACAGCTCTGGGAAAAAGCCGCAGATTGGGCTGAGGATAGGACAGTACCGCTGTTGACACACATAGCCGAATCACAGGCAGAAAGCGACTGGATAGCCTCCGACTGCCAGCTCTTGACAGACTTTCTCCTCGAAGCAGCGCCGGAACTGACAAAAGACATTGTGGACAAGCTGTGTTGGCGAGGCAGGGGCTTAAGCCCAATCGAATACCTGGACAAACTGGGGCTGCTCACCAGACAGACAATAGCAGCCCATGCTGTTCACCTCTCAAATAGTGACATCGAGGCCCTCTCCGGTCGCAAGATCGGCATCGCCCACTGCCCGCGCAGCAACGCTGCCCTGCTAAACGGGGCGGCACCGCTTGCCAAAATGCTGAAAGAGCAGCTGTCCGTGGGACTGGGCACCGACAGCCTCGCCTGCACAGACAGCCTCAGCCTGCTGGATGAGGCCCGCTTTGCTATCAACCTGCAGCGTGCAATGAATCCCGACTCTACATTCAATGCCAGGACAGCGCTCTGGTGCCTGACCATTGGTGCAGCAAGGGCTGCCGGTATCGCCGGGCGGACAGGGTCAATTGATGCCGGCAAATTCGCGGATCTCGCCATATTCAAAACACATTCCCAATTCGACGGAGACTGCCGCCCCGAAGATCTCATCATCCACGGCCAGACCAGCCTGGAAATGCTCCTTGTGGGCGGGTGCGAAATTGTTCGTGGCGGAGAGATTATCAGCCAGGCAGGCCGCCAAAGTGTTGCCCGGACAGCACCAGAGACACGCGCTGCCACATTTTTTTAACAAATCTAGGTTATGCTCTAGATGTCATTAGGTTTGATGAATTTGTCCAGAGGGCAGATAGGCGTTAGGCACGGTAGCTGCGCCCGCCAAAAAAAGGAGCAAAACGCCATGACCGGCATGAAAGACCATATTTGCAGCTCCACATGCATGTTTTGCCGTGTTCTCGACAACCCGCAGAGAATACGGCAGACACAGTCCATGCCTGCCGTGGACAGCCAGGTGGTTGAGAGAATCAAGGAGCTGGAGCAACGCACCATGCTCTCCAGCACACAGACCAATTTGACTACTGCCAAAGGGGAGGATCTCGAGCGCCTGGCTCTGCTTGACTCCCTGACCGAGCTTTACAACTCGAGAACCTTCCTCAAGGAGCTGCAGGATGAGCTCAGGCGGGCAAAGCGCTACAAGCGTCCTGTCTCGTTATGCTTGCTGGCAATCGACGGCTTTCGCAACATAGCCAGAGAGTACGGCGCGCTTACCTCCGATGCGGTATTGAAGGGCATAGCCGACGTCATCTCCAGCTGCGTCCGCGACGTCGATATCCCGGCCAGATACAGTGCCGAGGAGCTGGCCATTATCCTACCGGAGACCAATGCTGCCGGAGCAGCCATTGTCGCTGAACGGATCAGGCAGAAAGTCGCCTCGCAGAACATCTCCCACAACTGGCACAATTTAAAGGCAACAGCTTCCATCGGGCTGGCGGCCTTTCCTGCCCACGCCCGCGAGTACAATGAGCTGATCGCCCGCGCCGTCCAGGCCCTCGAGCTGGCTGTCCAGCGCGGCGGCGACCGGGCCTTGACGGTATAGCCGACCTGACAGGTTGCCAAAAGCTAACTGCCTGCACCTTGGGGTGTACCCTCCTAAAGCTCAACTGATATCACTTGAGCTTTCAAAAGTTTGTCATCTGCCAATGAGTTGTTCATCCACGCACAAGGGCAGGCTCACTTAATGAAATGCACAGCTGCCTCCTCAGGCTCTGCTGTAGAATGGGCGCTTGGTCAACTTATGCTCAGGCAGCCTTGCCTCTCTGGGCATTAACCGGTCTTACCAGACACGTGGTCTCATGCTTGCTAAAAAGTGGAAACTCTGGATAGTCTTGGCAGTCTTTACCTGGGCTTGCCTGAACCTTTTCCGGGTAGTACCGGTTGAGCAATACCGGCGGCTGACAAATCTCGCCAGCCTCTCGCCGGAGATGCTCAACCGCCAAGTGAGAACGACTGTCGAATCTTCTCCAGGATGGGAGAAGATGAACAGCTTTGAGCGCGAGCAGGCTGTAAAGGGGGCATATGAGGAGGTGCAGTACGCCAACAATATACAGCTGCTGGCGCGCCTTAAGCATTATGCAATCCTGACAAACCTCATCTTAGGACTGGACCTAAAAGGCGGCAGCCAGCTCTTGCTGCAAGCTCTTCCCTCCCCGCTGGTGCCTGAGATTACTCCTGAGGTCATGCGCGGGGTTGAGGCGGTAATCAATAACCGCATCAACACCCTCGGGGTGTCAGAGACAGTAGTGCAGAGAGCCGGGCGCGACAGGCTCATTGTGGAGCTGCCCGGAGTCAAGGACCCCGAGCAAGCCAAGGCCCGCATAGGCGACATGGCGCTCCTGGAATTCAAAGAGCTTGCTATAGATCCTTCTGGAGCGCCAATCTGGAAAGATGTCGGACTTACAGGAGCTGACTTCAAGCATGCCCAGGCCATGCCGATTGCCGGTGGCAACACCTGGAGGATAACCTTTGAGTTCAAGCCGGTAGGGGCCAAAACATTCGGCAAGCTCACCTCGCGCCTGGTCGGGCAGCAGATTGGCATCTTTCTCGATGGCGAGCCTACTGAAAGGTGAGCAGACGGGCGACCGCTGCCAGTTGCTCAGTACAGAGGCATCACGGTCAGAGAGCCAATTCTGGGCGGCAC
>CAYPBX010000245.1:0-4702 GCA_964409075.1 uncultured Candidatus Obscuribacterales bacterium | reverse complement strand
GTCTTGGACTGCCCCATCTCCTTTAGGTGGTCAATGGCAGCCTGGAGCGGTCCAATGCCGGGCTGATAGAGAGACGGACCGTCGAAGTTGGTGCCTCCACCCATTCGCTTGTTGAGGAGCTGGCTCTTGCGAAGGATAATCTTCAGATCGCTGGTCAGCGGCCAGTGGTAGTACGTGGCATCGTCAAAAACAAGCAGCGCGACTCTGTCGCCCTGGCGTCGCTCGACGAATACCTTGATCGCTTCCTGAGCAATGTCGATTCGTTGCAGCGGTCTCTTCTCACCGCCGGGTTGACCGGAGGCGAAATGTTGCTGCGCCTGGTCGTAGATGGTGGAGAACATGGAGCCTGAGATGTCGGTGACAACAACGAAATCTCGCGCCTGAATCTCTTTCTTCTCACTCACCTCGGGCAGGAGCGGGCGGGCCAAGGCGATGCACAACGTGCTCCAGGCAAGCGTGAAAAGGACAAGCGGAAACCAGGCAATCAAGGGCACGGAGCGCAGGTCCTTGTGGATGCCTACCTTCGAGTGCCCGAGTGCCCTCTGGCGTCTTCGCCTCAACCAGAGAAGCGGCAGCGCCGCAACGGCGAGCGCCAGCAGCAGCGGATAGGCGAAACTCATCTGATTCTCCTTGCAATGAGAGATAGGGTGCTGCCATAGCGTGATCGACAGGCAGACGGCAGCGGTCCGGCAGGGAGATTGCACCGGATTACGTGGTGCTCTACGAATCAAACCCCGCCCTTAGGGCGGGGTGGCTACAAGGAATGCGGCAGGGCTTGAACCCCTGCCGCGTCTACCGCTGAAAAACCCCGGCGTTAACGCCGGGGTCTCCTCGCATGGGATGAAGTCCACACAACACTAACCTGAGTCTCGTTGATTCCTTGTTCTCTCAACGAGGACCCGTTATCGATACGCTGATGTCAAGCGGGTCACCAATGACCCGGATTTCCTCCAAATCTGGGTCTTCTATGACCCAAATACTGGATTTTCAGCAGATCTGGGTCATCCATGACCCAGATACCCTCTGGAGCCGAGCGTAATGAGAGCGCAGCGAGCGACGCAGGAGGCAGTGGAGCGATTATTAACAACCCCAATCAGCAGGCTATGCAGAAGCAGAAAAAAATTAGCAGGCTCAAAAACGAGTCAGCAACCGCCGCCTCGACAAGAAGCATCTCGCAGCAGGCGGCCGAAGCTATCGCACCGGCTGCGGTCCGACAAGACAAGAGCGTCAGAGCCAGGATGCGCAGATCGGCCCAGAGCGTGATGCCTCTCTCGTACTGCCAGTTGAGGTCGAAGCGCCGGCTGTAGCTCAACTCCGCGCAGCATTTTCTGCTTATCTGCTCCAAGCCGGTGATGCCAGGCGCAACTGACGGCACCAGTCCTACCCGGCTGGCAGGAAAGAGTTTTTGCAGCTCGAGCACTTCCACCACAGACAGCGGTCTGGGTCCAATCAGGCTCATGTCGCCTATGAGCACGTTGTAGAGCTGGGGAAGCTCATCGAGTTTGGCAGGCATGATAAAACGGCCCACCCGCGTCAGTCTCTGGTCGTTGCGCCCTGTCCGGTAACCAAGCTTCTCAGCACCCACATGCATGGATCTGAGCTTGTAAATTGTAAAGATGCGCCCGCCTTTGCCGATCCGTCTCTGACGGTACAAAAATCCGCCGGGGCTCTCCGAGCAAATTAAGACAGCAAGAAAAAGTAGAACAGGAAATACGATCACCAGACCGAGAGCAGCCGCGACTATATCCACTGCTCTTTTCAGGCAGACCTGGTACAGACTGACAATCTCGCCTGACCCAAGGGTCAGAACAAGAGTGCCTGCTCCCTCATTGTGGGTATACGGCTGTTCCCGCCGGCATATGTCAAGCATCTTCGACCCCAGATCCTCTCAGAAGTATGAAAGGACGCCCAGTGCTATATTCCTTGTCAAGCACAAGTCTAAACTCACCCATACAAGCTACCCTGAATGCGTGATAAATCAACCTTTTGCGCCTGCTGCACTCGAGCCTGGCGGCGCTGTCCCCAAAATGCAGTATCATCAGGCCCGGTAGCTGTTGCCTTCCGGGCATTCTCATGAGGGTCGCGCATGGCCAGGGGTAAACGAGCAATCATCCTGGCGGGCGGACAGGGTGAGCGACTGAGACCGCTCACGCAAGACCGCCCCAAACCGATGGTGGATGTGGTCGGCACGCCGCTTCTGGGCTTTCTCATTCACTGGCTGCGCTCCTGGGGATACGACCGCCTGCTCATCTGCTGTGGTTACCGGCACGAGGTCATCGAGGACCACTTCGGCGACGGCAGCGCCTGGGGTGTTGAGATCGACTACGAGATTGAGTCTGAGCCGCTGGGTCGCGGCGGCGCACTGAAGCGGGCTTTAGAGAGACTTCCCGATGAGAGATTTGTGCTGGCCCTGAACGGCGACATGGTCACCAACATGAATCTCGCCAGGCTAGAGGAGTTCCACATCGGGCACGACGGTGCGGCCACGCTGGTGTCGGTGCGCCTGAAAAGCCCCTACGGCATAGTGGAGACAGCCGACGATTCGAGAATACTCGGCTTTACCGAAAAGCCGATTTTGCCATACTGGATAAACGCAGGCATTTATGTGCTCAACCAGGAGATTGCCGACCTCCTGCCAGACCAGGGCGACCACGAAGTTTTGACCTTTCCGTCCCTGGCAAAGGAAGGCCGGCTGAGAGCCTACAAATCAGAGGAGTTCTGGAAAGCGGTTGACACCGTCAAGGATGTCAGCGAGCTCAGGCGTGAGCTGCAGGACTTCCTGCTCAATTCTTTTCTCGAGTCCCGGAGCAGTTAGGCGCCGATGTTCCTTATGAATTTGAGTTTGCAACTGGCAGGAGCGCAAAAGTTTGCCGGCAGGCGCACGCAGCTGTTGCAGACCCTGGTTTGCCAACTGTGCGCCAGCTTATCCGCCCACAAGCGTAAAGCTCCAGTTACAGGCGGGAAGTCTTGCCGATAAGGGAGATGCCGGGCTCTCAGTTTTCAGGCAGCAGCAGCTTTGTTGGTGCGTATTGCATCCGCGATCACGCAAAAAAATGGCCCGCCATTAAAAAAGTTCCTCATCTCAAATCAAGAACACAGATTGAACAGCTCATCTGCGCCCTATTGAGAGAAGATAGAAACGAGGCTCTGGATGTTGTTCCCAGAATTGCCCAGCAAACAAGAGTTGCAGATGAGATAGTTGCGCAGTTTGTTGGCTCACAACTTTTCGGGCTTCTTTATGATCGGGTGCACAGCCTGGGTCTGAGCAATCATTTCAGTACAATTCAGACAGAAACCGGTGTCTCTCTGTTGACTAAACTAAGAGAGTTGCAAGCGTTGGAGGTGGTCTATCAGGAAAAGCTCAACAACTGTCTGCAAGAACTTGCCGATATTTTGTCAGGAACAGCAGATGTTCAGATACTGAAAGGGCCGGCGCTTGCCAGAGCACTATATCCAGAACCACACTATCGACATTCTATCGACATAGACCTCCTGCTCAAAATTGACGAGATGCTGCCAGCCCACAAGCGCCTGGTAGAGTCGGGATTCCAGACCGTGATCGCTGACCCGGGCTTCTGCGTTCAATACGGCATCGGCCCTACCCATAAAATAGAGGACCTTCTGCTTTCGCCCCATCCACGACTACTACCATCTGCCAGCCTGGCCTTTAAAAAACCTGGCTGGCCTTATGTGGAGCTGCGGGTCGATCCCTTCGAGTCTGGCCTGCTCTCCCCGGACAGCGCTGGTCTATTCGACAGAGCCGTTAGCATAAAGTGGAATGACAGCAGCCTCACTATGCCAGCACCTCCCGACCATCTGCTCATCGAGCTGGCTCATTTTGCCAAACACGGCTTTTCAGGCTGGCACTGGCTCTGGGACATCCATCTCCTGGCCCGGAGCCTCTCTACCTGTGACTGGAGCGAATTTGTAGCCTTGAGCAGACGCAATGAGTTGTGCCTTACTACCTGGGCAGGCTTGGAGATGGCAAGCTCATACCTGGGCACTGAGATTCCGCAAGCCGTCACCAGCCAGCTTTGCCCCGGCAGGCACAGCTGGACAGGAAGGCTCTTTGCCTTTACCGTGCCGCCAATCCTGCTCTGGAACCTGCACAGCATAATCGAGCATGCCCTGGGAGCGGCCTTTGCTGAGAACGCCCAAACCCGACGGAGGATCCTGGCCGAAATCATCAAACCGCCGGACGAATTTATCCTGAGCTATTATTTTGCCGGAAAAGATCCAGGGCTTATCGGGCGTGTCTTTGGTTTGCTCTTACACTGGCTGGTCATCATTGCCCCCGGCGGGCTCATACGCCGCACCTTCGGCAGGCTCATCTGGCGATCTTAAGGATAGTCGCAAGTCGCCTGCCCAGCGTCCCGCCGGCCAGACGGTAGCAGCGGGCGGATTTTACAGCGCCGGCAAATGTTCTCATACCTGCCTGACCGAGCCTGAGGGCATTTGAGATCGGCATTATCTCCCGCAGGAAGGCTCCTGCCTCCATCTGTGAGATCTTAAGCTCATCCTCCAGCCAGAGCTGGGACGACCCGAGAAAGACTGCCAGATCAAAGCCTGTTGTTCGCTTACCCTTGTCGAACAAAGCAGGAGCAGCAAACCATTCCTCAAAGAAAACCTTGCCTACTTGACACCCGGTTGCCTTCTCGACTCGAATTTTAGTATCGCTGCGCAGCGAAAGCGGTGCGTGAAA
>CAYPBX010000244.1:0-4705 GCA_964409075.1 uncultured Candidatus Obscuribacterales bacterium | reverse complement strand
GATAGGACGCAAAATCAGCAAAGTTCTCAAAGGATCGCACCAGGGCATCAACCTCCTCCCGCCGCACAGTCACTGCGTGATCCTTGGCATTGACCCGCATAATGAGAGAATTAACTTCTTGCCGATCTGCCGTTACAGTCTGGGACCATTGCACAACATCGTTGTCGGCAACCACTCCAGGAACAAGAGAAGCTGCGTATACACGCTGATAAGTAGACTGGTCCGCAAGCAGATCGGCTCGACTCTTCTCAAGCTCGGCCTCTAGGTCTTTAAGTTTTGATTCCTCTGCTGCCAATGCAGCCTTGGCCGCAGCTACCTTAGCCATCGCTCTCTACCCGGGATTCCGCTTGAGGCGCAGAAGCTGGAGATTGCTCTTATGCTCAACGATCTCGCCTTCATGTCCTATTGCCAGGGTCGAATTGATTCAGCTCTGAGGCTCTACGGCTGGGCGCTGGCCAGCACAGCCCATGCATGTGGGCAACGGAGCCTGCTGGCGGCCGGGTGCATGAACGACTTCAGCAAGGTTCTCAGGCTGAGTGGTCGGTGGGCTGAAGCACAGAGAATGAGGGACGACGCGCAAGCAATTATTCGGCGCGACTTGCTTAGAGGCAAGAACCGGTTGGTGCCTCCTCGTGGCTGATGGCCCGGTGGTGTTTCTACATTCAGTGCCGTGATCTTGAGGGTCCTCTCATGAGAAGCAACTCCGGTTTTGTGCAAATATTCACTTGCGAGCGTCTATGTTCAGCGGGGCAGCGGCTGAATAGTGCCTTTATCAATGGCGGACCTGCGTGGCAGCGATTGAGCGCTCTGGTCTCTCCTGAGATTTTGCTCATGCGGAAGGGGCTGTTTCGCGTGATATTGACATGTGACCCTGGCAGGGGTTGTCGCAGCAGGCTCTATCCCGGACATTTGGGCGGGCGGATTGTGAAACCAGACAGCAGAGCACAACGGGCAACTGTGAGGATGACAGAACAGAAACAGAGCCAGTTGCACGCACTCACGACGCTAAGATTCGTGGCTGCATTGCTGGTCGTGCTCGGGCATGCCAGGGGAACCTTTGAATGTCTGGAGGGGCTGTCGGACCGATTGGTTTTCGATCAGGCAGTCTCCTTCTTTTTTATTTTGTCAGGCTTCATTCTCACCTATGTTTACCCGCAACTGCCAACATGGAAATCGACGCTTCTGTATCTGGTCAGGCGTGTTGCTCGTCTCTGGCCCCTGCATCTTACTGTTCTTATTGCAATGGTGACGATTATTCCTAAGGATCTTGTCACCGCGCCCGGTGCCTTTCCGAGATGGGAGGTGTATCTTGCCAATCTGACCATGCTTCATGGCTGGATTCCCATTCGTCAATTTTACTTTTCCTACAACTCTCCTTCCTGGTCGATTTCCACTGAGCTTTTCTACTACCTGCTCTTTCCGCTGCTCCTTCTTTCCCTGCGCGTCTCGATGTGGCTTCCTGCTCTGGCGGCTGCAGGTGTTGCGGCGGGCTTGATTTATTTAAGCAATACGCTTGGTTTGGAGTTTAACGTAAGCGAGATAACTGAAAAGGGACTTCTCTATGTGAATCCGCTTGCTCGCCTGCTGGAGTTTTCAGTGGGAATTGCCCTGGCTTGCCTTTATAGAAGATGCGCAGCCGTGTACCGACCTGGCAGGATGGTCGGAACTTTGTTGGAAGGATTTGCTTTTCTATTTGCTGGTGTCTGCATGTACTTTACTCCCGACATTGGCGCCTATGCTCAGCAACTGCCGCTAATTGGTGGCAGCGCAGGGAGACTTTGGGCATTGAACTGCGCTGCGCCGATGCTTGGATTTGCTGCCTTAATTCTGGTAATGGCTATGCAGAAAGGGGTGATCTCACGGCTGTTGTGCCTACCATTGTGCGTGCTCCTGGGAGAGATCAGCTATGGTGTGTATATGGTGCATTTCCCCCTGCTTATGTATCATGGATACTTTCTGCAGCAATACCGCAGCACTGGCGCATTCCTGCTCTTCCTGGCTATATTGCTTGTGGCAAGCCATCTGCTCTTTGTGCTTGTTGAGAAGCCGACGAGAGCGCTCATCACGCAGATAGCGAAGAAGATAATTTACAGGCAGGAACCCTCTTTGGTCTGGGTTGCCAGGATCATAAGAGGCTTCCGTGAGTCAATTTACTCTAACCTGGCGTTGTTAACGGACATAGGGCGATCGCATGTTATGAGGGTTCTTGTTGGCGCTGGAAAGCCAGCCCTTGAGATACTGTGTTTGGCCGGCTTGATTGTTCTTGCTCATCCACCACTGGCAAGAGTGCCTGAAGCTCAGGCCAGGCAGATGCAGTCAAGCGAGCACCGCATAGGGCAGACGCAAGCAGGTGATTTTCTGCGACTGCGTTCTTTGAGCCTCCAGCCGGATGGGGGGCACGTCAACATGACGCTCTTATGGGAGGCACTTAAGGCTGAGAAGCTAGATTACTTTATTCAAGTGGAGTTTTTTGCAGCGGATAAGAGTAAAGTAGACGAGCGGCTTATCAACGTGGCAAGCGAGGAGATTAAGCCGGGGGATCTATGGTTGAGCAGCGCCAAATTCGCTGCTGACAAGGTTAAGCTCTCGGAGAGCATGTCGCTGAGAGTGTATAAGAAGTCCCTGGGTTATCTGCCGATCGGTGGACTGGGCAGTGATACTGCAAAAACGCGACTAGTGGTAGTCACCGGCAACATGATTTGAGCTGCCGGTGTGAGGTCAAATCGGCTGGCTCGGGTATGATACTATGCCTGTCTTTGCAGGCGAGAGCGTTTTGCCCAATCTGTGTGTTATGGGAGATCAGGTTTATGAGCGATGACGATAGACTGACAACAGCCTTCGGAGCCCCGGTGCCGGACAATCAAAACTCCCAGACAGCCGGGAATCCCGGCCCCGTTCTTCTGCAAGATTACCACCTCATTGAGAAGCTGGCGCATTTCAACCGGGAGCGCATTCCCGAGCGTGTCGTACATGCAAAGGGCGCCGGTGCGCACGGCTATTTTGAGGTGACGCGGAGTGCCAGCAAGTGGAGCCGAGCCGCGTTTTTAAGCGAAGCAGGGAAGAGGACCCCTGCTTTGGTGCGTTTCTCGACAGTCGCAGGCGAGAAGGGCTCGGCTGATACGGTTCGCGATCCACGTGGGTTCGCTCTCAAGCTCTATACGGAAGAGGGAAATTACGACCTGGTGATGAACAACACGCCGGTGTTCTTCATCCGCGATCCGCTCAAGTTCCCTGATTTCATACACTCGCAAAAGAGGAATCCGGCCACCAACTGCCCGGATCCGGACGCAGTCTGGGATTTCTTCTCCCTCAGCCCCGAGTCTCTGCACCAGGTGATTATCCTGTTTTCAGACAGAGGTATTCCAAAGTCCTATCGTCAAATGAATGGCTACAGCGGACATACATTTATGTGGGTGAATGAGGCTGGCGAAGCAGTCTGGGTCAAGTACCATTTCAAGACGGAATCAGGAATTGCGCATCTCGCTGAGGCAGAGGCCAGGCGCCTCGCCGGTGAGATTCCGGATTACCACACAAGGGACCTTTACGAGCACATTGCAAGAGGCGGCGAGGCGGCCTGGAAAGCCTATGTTCAGATCATGCCTCTGTCGGATGCCGATAGCTATCGCTTCGATCCTTTCGATCTCACCAAGGTATGGTCTCATAAGGACTATCCGCTTGAGGAGATTGGCAGGCTAGTCCTGAACAGGAATCCTGACAACTACTTCGCCGAGGTAGAGCAGGCTGCTTTCTCCCCGGGCAATATCGTCCCTGGTGTCCAGTTCTCGCCGGACAAGATGCTCCAGGGAAGGATCTTTGCCTATGGTGACGCTCACCGCTACAGGCTCGGCGCCAATTTCCATCTACTGCGTGTTAATGCAGCGCAGAATGCGCCCGTATGCACCTATCTCAGAGACGCCGCGATGCGTGTGGATGACAATGGCGGCGGGAAGCCCAACTACGAGCCTAACAGCCAGGGCGGGCCGAGGCAGGCGCCTGAGTTCTCCGAAAAGCCGCTGCCCGTCTCAGGCGAGATTACGCGGGAAGGCTACAGGCACCACAACAACAATTACACGCAGCCGGGGGACCTGTTCAGGCTTCTACACGAAGACGAGCAGTCAAGGCTGATTGAGAATCTGGCAGGCAGCCTGGGTCAGGCGAAACGTGAGTATCAGATCCGCCAGCTGGGTCATTTTTATCATGTCGACGAATCGCTTGCGCGCAGGCTCGCGGTATTGCTAAAGATCGATCTTGAAAAGGAGGTTCTTCCGTTTGCCAGGGACAAACAGCCGACCGCAAAGAGTTCATGCTGAGGTGCTGGCTGTCTCCTTCCTCCGTCCGGCCACCGCCTCATTCATCCGGCCCACCAGACCCAATAGCCTCATCAATCGCAATGTGAGCCAGGAGATGTCGATCTCCATGGGTTTCAGTCCGCTTCTGGCTGACCCGGGAAAGGCATGATGATTATTATGCCACCCTTCACCGGCTGTTAAAACTGCCACCCACCAGACGTTGACTGAGTCATCCTCTGTGTCGTAAGTCCGGTATCCTGCCCTGGGGATATGGCAGACAAGATTGAGAAGCAGCGGAATCTGGTGCACGATCAGCGCTGCCGCGAGGCTGCCTGCTGCAATCTCCCATCCAAAGAGGAAGAAAAGCAGCACGCGAAAGCTCGCGCCGATAACAATGGCCGTCCAGAAGGCCCGGT
>CAYPBX010000243.1:0-4714 GCA_964409075.1 uncultured Candidatus Obscuribacterales bacterium | reverse complement strand
GCTGAGGACAGCCACGCAGGGGCTGGGAGCCTACACCTGGAAATTCTCCCACCTGCAGCCCGTGCCGGCACAGCTCTCTTTAGAGCTCGTAAGCCAGGCCACCGCAGCAGCCGAGTCTTGATGGGGAGTGGAGCGAAGCAGCCCGTTACCGGGCTGCGAAGCGGAACGTAATTGGCGCGGAGCGCTGGCGGAGCCAGGTCCGGAGCGCTTAGCATATAGCCTTGTTGGACTCCAGCCAAAATGCTAAGATCGTGCGCTCCGCAACATCGCTGGACTTTCTAAACACAACGGGGGGTATTAGCTTTTGTGTGAAATCAGGGTAGCCGAGGGCGAACCGATTGAAGTTGCGCTTAAGCGTTTCAAGAAAAAGATACAAAGAGCAGGAATCCTCTCTGAACTCCGGCGCAGAAAACATTACGAAAAACCCAGTGTCAGACGCAAAAGAAAGATGGCTCTAGCAAGAAAGAGACGCCGTTGAGGACACATCCTGGGACGAACCACCTTGCCGGCTGCCTGCTTTAACTCTAGCCCTGCCGGCCCCAGCCTCAGCGCCAGTCGTCTGCCTTACTGTCGGCGAGACAGCCGCCCGGGCATAGGAAGCTCTTGCCTTCATTTACCCAGACCCTATGACGTGTAGACCTCTTGCTGCCCGGGCATACGATCTCCAGTTGCACGCCAAGGAGGTAATCATGGTTGCCAAGAGAGGCGCTGGAAACCTGTCGCAAGACTCAAACTCGACCACCGTCAACACCTCCCATCTCCAGGAGCGACTCAATCGAATCTACCAGGCATTAAGGAAGCAGCCACAGTTGAAAACTAACACCGGTCTTTTCGATTACCTCTGGGATCTTAAAGAAGCTGCCATCCTGGAAGGAAAAGCAAAGGTACAGATTCCGGCAAAATCACTGGAGGAGCTGGAGTCCAATTTATACAGGCCAAACATTGAAGCTTAGCATTATTGATTGACTCAGGAAGCCGGGGGAGAGGCGTTTGCTCCATGGGCAACAAAAATCTAATATTGTGCCTGATAGTCCTGGCAGGCTCAATTCTCTACTTGCCTGCTGACGCTGTAAAGCAAGAGGTGGGAGAGCCCAGCACGCTTGCCCAGCTCAAAGCCGCTAAGCTCAAAGCTCTGTGTCGGAGGGCAGCCAGAATTGAGGATTTAATTCCAGAGCTTGAGAAGAAGCTGGCCATAAGCAACACCCGGGCAGATCAGCGACGTCTCGAGTATCTCGATCTGACCATCATGACCGCTTCCGGACTTGCCGGGAACCGCCTGGATGAACGTATAGAACTCATTGAAGCCATGGGCTCCGCCGGGGAAACACTGACAGCCGCGGAGCTATCCGCTTTGCAGGACAGATACGCACATCTTTGTGCCGAAATGGACTCCCGCATTCTCAGATGCGATCTCGAATCAGTCTTGCGTCTTCACGACCGTTTCATTGGGCACATGAACCTGGGGCTCTGGTCCAAGGAGAAAGCCTCAGCAGAACTTGAGCGGCTAATTGAACTCGTTGCCAGCGCGCCTGAGATCCCTTACGGCAGGCTGGAGCTGCTCAGGTCCCTGAAGGACAAGAGGCTCTCCCCGCCTGCGGCAGGTTGCTACTCCGGAGTCTGGTCTGACCACCAGCTCCTGCTTTCCGGTTCACGCCTGTCAGCCAGCCTGCTGGAGGCTGGAACTGGTGCCACCATCGTCGTTGAGATATTCAGCCTCGCAGTGCCTGGTTCCGATGGCAAATTGGCTGATTTAAATGCCTTGAGCTCTACCTCCGAGCATCCATTTAGACCTCCACTTACCCTGTGGCTGAAGTCACGCCTGCTGGAGGGAAGAATCCCTGCCATCGTATTCGATATCACCTGTGTCCAGGATGTTCTCGAAGGCAAACTGGACGATTACCTTAAACGAAATTTCCAGCTGATCGCCTCCAGCCAGGCTGCTGTCCTCATAGGCATTTTCAAGGAATTCGACCGCCAGCCGGCTGCTTGTGCCTTTGGCGCTGACGGCAGAACGCCATACTACCTGCTGATCGACAAGAAGTTGGCAGCCCAGCCAGTTGACAGACACGCTGCCTTTCTGGACAAGCAACTCAAGAGAGGCTCCTATATAAATAAAACCGATATTGACCTCTACATCCACTACAAGAACGAGAGCATACCTGATGGGCCGGAGCGCGTGCGCGACGCCTGGCGGCACATAAGGGAGCTCGTGAAAGGGGTGGGCGCAGAGAACATCAGCCTGTTCTCCTCGGCAGGCGAGTTTCATGGGAGCAGCCAGGCGTACAGTATTGCCGGACAGCAGGCTGCCGGAATACAGAAATGGAACGAGCTGCGGTACTACTGGCCGGGGGAAGGCATCATCGACTGGATCGCAACAGCAGCAAAGGCAGGCAATGCCCATAACGATTCTCAGGCTGACAACCTGACAGGCGCGATCGGCAGCTTCATGAGTGAAGTTGCTACATCCCAGTGGCAAGGAACGCCAGTCCTATTGGATGAGGTAGCCCCATCCTTCGGACCAGATCCGTTTCTGGAAGGGGATTGGATTGTCCGCTCCTTCCAGAGCACCATCCAGCGCGATTACCCCCAGATAAAGCTGTTCTGCCTCAGGTTTCCCGATAGAATCAGCCTCTGGTCCGCTGATGCTCTCAGTGCCTTCCGCATAGCCGTGAGCTCCAACAGATACTTCAATCCGCCACTCACGCTCACGCCAGCCACCCCGTGACTACACGCTCAGGGGACAGGGCGGCAGTTGCCGGTGCTGTGCCTGTCATCAGCAACTAAGCGCTGTGCCTGATCCGGAGCTCAGACAGGAACGGGCGGCCAATTCTGGATCCAAGCACTGGACAACCAGGCCTCATCGTCAGGCAGTGGAAGACTGACCGTTGAAGTCCAGTTGTCTGCCGGACAGAAAGTCAGGAATTACCCTGTATTTTGATCCGGGCCCTGTCGGATAACCTGGAGATAGCACCTACAACCGACCTTAAACCGGAGATTACTGCTATGAGATCAGCTCAACAGCGGGCAGGCAAAGCCGCCCTCGTATCAGCCCTTCTTTTCAGCCTCCTTTCCTCTCTGTCCTCTGCGCCTATTCTGGCAGAGAGAACCAATCATACGGCCTTCGTCAGGCCGGCACCGGCAACAACTGCCCCGCGCAACCAGGAGGACAGATCCCGTTTCAACGCCAGTGACTCCGGATCGCTGGCGGTGCTCGATCCCAAAGGCAGAGCGATAGGAACCTGCCCGCTGAAGCATACCTCAGTCAATGCGCGCATATCGGGGTATGTAGCAAAAGTCAATGTAAACCAGATCTTCCACAACCCCTTTAAGAAGAAGATTGAGGCTGTATACACCTTCCCGCTCTCGGAAACAGCCGCAGTTGATGCCATGTTGATGAAAGTAGGCGCTCGCACGATCAAGGGAAAGATAAAGCGCCGCGAGGAAGCCCGCCAGATCTACGACGCCGCCAAAGCCAGCGGCCACGTGGCGTCACTATTGGATCAGGAGCGACCGAATGTATTCACCCAGCATGTAGCCAACATCGAGCCTGGCGAGCAGGTAGAAGTGACGATCTCGTATGTTGATCTTCTCCCCTATGAGGCTGGCTCGTACAGCTTCGCCTTCCCGATGGTAGTGGGGCCGAGATTCAACCCGGGACAGCCTGTCGGCAAGCAGGGCACGGGCTGGTCGCCCGATACCACACAGGTGCCGGACGCATCCAAAATTACACCGCCGGTTACACCGCAGGGAACGCGAGCAGGTCACGATATCTCGCTTGCAGTTTCAGTGGATGCCGGCATTCCCATCAGGGCGATGTCATCAAAACTCCATGAGGTCACCATTTCGAAAGCGGGTGCCTCTCAGGCCACCGTCGCTCTGAAAGACAACAAAACCATCCCTAACAAGGATTTTGTCCTCACCTGGGAGGTTGCCGGGGACAAGCTGCAGAGCGGCTATCTTGCCCACCGCAGCGGAGATACAGGTTACTTCACAGTCATGTTGCTCCCGCCCAAGCGAGTGACCCCAGATCAGATTGCGCCCAAGGAGATGGTCTTCATCATCGACTGCTCTGGATCTCAGATGGGACTTCCGCTTGCGAAGGCCAAGGACACGATGAAGTATATCCTGGACAGGATGAACCCGAATGACACTTTCCAGATCATTACATTCAACAACAATGTGACCATACTCTTCGACAAGCCGCAGCCGGTTAGCGCTGCAATGAAGGCAACAGCCGGGGCGTTCATCAGCCAGCTTGAAGCTGCCGGCGGCACCTGGATGGCTCCAGCTGTTGAGGAAGCCTGCTCGATACCGGCCGACGGCAACAGACTGAGAATCGTCACCTTCATGACCGACGGATACGTAGGCAATGACTTCGAGATTCTCGGACTGGTGAAGAAGCTGCGCGGCACCTCGCGCTGGTTCCCCTTCGGCACCGGCAACAGTGTCAACCGCTTTCTCATCGACGGCATGGCCAGGGTAGGCGGAGGAGAGGCAGAATACGTACTGCTCAACGAGCCGGGAGAAAAGATCGCCAAAAACTTCTACGATCGCATCTCCACCCCGGTGCTCACTGACGTCAAGGTGAAGTTCCAAGGGCTCAAGGTAAAGGAGGTGTTTCCGCGGGACCTCTCAGATGTCTGGGCAGAGAAGCCGCTCTATATCAGAGGACGCTATCTGGAACCTGGTCAAGGTATTGTCGAGCTCAACGGTT
>CAYPBX010000242.1:0-4773 GCA_964409075.1 uncultured Candidatus Obscuribacterales bacterium | reverse complement strand
TGGCCAAAGAGACAGAGGAATCCCCTTCAGTTCGGCTCTTCGGGAAGCTCGACTATTTTCAGGCGGCACTCGTAAGCGTCGGTGTCAGCCTCTCGTCTGCCAGGCTCCCAGCAAAAGTAGACAAAATTAGAGCAGGAACACCAGCCTTTCATGCAGGCCTCCGGACAGCGGATCGTGTCCTTGAAGGTAGTGTTGAGAACAATATGGTAGTGCTTGCCCTTGAACGCGGCGGAAAGAAATACACAGCCAAGCTGCCTGTAAATCTTCGGGCTCTGCGCGCCATGACCGACCCTGGCAAAGTCGGATCTTTAGATCACTTGCAAGCATTGCGAAAAAACACCGCAAGCAGCCCAGGCGGAAGGAGAAAGTTGCACGGGTTCCTCAACGAAGCGGAGTCGGACCAGATCCTGGGCAACTACGATATTGTCATTCTCATAGACCGATCAGGCTCCATGGATGAGCCCATAGCCCTCAGTCCTATACCTGATGCGCGCTTGCGGGATTTCCGCTCACCCTGGCACAGTGACATCAACAACCTGTCGAACAGTGGTGAGACTAAGTGGGAATGGTGTCAATCACAAGTCACCAATCTATCAAGCTCAATCCCGGGAAAATTCAACAAACCTATGCCCATTATTCCCTTCGACAACGAATTTAATCTCATTCGATCAGCAAACATTACAGACATAGAGAGAGTGTTTCGAGAATATAAGCCGCGTGGTGGCACCGACCTAGGCACTCCGTTGAGGAAGGCATTGAGCCTGCGCGCCCTCGATCAAGCACGCCCCTTACTGATTGCAGTAATAACAGACGGGCAATACAATATCGGACCGTCGGTTGCCGAGATAATCACGCGCGCCGCCAACGGCATCACCAGGCCCGGGGAGATCGTCATCAGCTTTCTTCAGGTAGGCGACTCGGATGGAGGATTCGAGAACATCTCTCATCTAGACAACGAGCTGACCTACAATGGTGCTTGCTTCGATATAGTGGATGCAACATACTTTATCGACCTGAAGACAGTCGGATTGAAGCGAGCGCTGGCTACTGCGATTCGAGACTGCATACATCTCAAGCGATGATCGCCCTCAAAACCTCTCAGGGCAGGGTCCCATCAAGCGGAACATGACGCTGACCTCAAACGCCGATAAGCGACCGTACAGGCGAAGTGCATGCACAACTGCAATTGGCCTCGACGAAAATCAAGGATGACAGCAGAGTTGTCAGAGTCTCGCTGGAGTACAAGCATGCTTTAGAATTGGAGCTTCTGCTAAATTGAAGAAATGCTTCTCAAGTCAAACTCGCTCCTGAGCATATTATCTTGCACGGCTTTATTGCTTTCCCCTTCTTTGGCGGCAACGAAAGCGACAAAGGGGTTTGCAAAAGTCGAAGGTCATATGGCACTCAACTGTAGTCGGAAACGGAGCCCTTCCGCGGCTGGAAGCAATCCTGTCCTTGTAGCATGGGCAACCTCTGACAGACCCGGTGCCAGAGAGAAGGAGATCCAGCAGAGTAAATGCAGGATTAGCCGAACCGTCTTGCCGCAGAGCTACCGGCTTCATCTGCAGCCTGACTTGAAGAGAAGCAGCTTTTCAGGGCAGGAGACCATCGATGCTGCTGTCTCAGCCGGCACCGGTGAGATTACCTTGCACGCCGTTGATCTCGATATAAAGAATGGCCACTTGATAAGCAAATCGGGCAGCGGCGGCAGAATCAACTTCAGCGTCAAGCAGGGGAGCTTGCCAGAGACCGTAACACTTGTCCTGCAAAGGACTGTCCCTGCGGGCAACTACACCATCCACCTCAATTTCACAGGTACGATTAACGACAAATTAGTCGGCTTCTACAGGTCTATCTTCAAGGACAAGTCCGGCAAGGAGCACACGCTGGCCGCCACTCAAATGGAGCCTACCGACGCGCGGCGCATGTTCCCTTGCTTCGACGAGCCAGATATGAAAGCGACTTTTCAGATAACGGCAGTAATAGAGCCTGAGATGGTGGCAATCTCAAACGCCCCGGTCGTTTCTCAAGAGATCAGTCCAACATCAGGCAAGAAGACAGTCGTTTTTGACAGGACTCCACCGTTGCCCACTTATCTGATGACACTCATTGTCGGGGAGCTTGCGGCCAGCGAACCGGTCACGGTGAACAATGTTCCTATCCGGGTCTGGTGCGTGCCGGATAAGATCCACCTCACGAATTACGCCGGAAAGTTTACTGCTTTTGTCCTGCCTTACCTCGAGTCGTACTTCGGCATTCCCTACCCGTTTAAGAAGCTAGATCTCATAGCACTGCCGGATTTCGAAGCAGGTGCCATGGAGAATCCCGGCGCCATAACCTTCAGGGAGACGCTTCTTTTAGTCGATGAGAAAACAGCTTCTTTGGCAACCCTGCAGCATGCTGCCAATGTCATCGCTCATGAGATGGCGCACATGTGGTTTGGAGATCTTGTCACCATGAGGTGGTGGGACGATCTCTGGCTGAATGAAGCTTTCGCCACCTGGATGGCGACAAAGACCGTAGATGAACTCATTCCTGAATGGCACTGCTGGGATCAGTTTTTGCTTTACCGGAACCAGTCCTTGAGCACAGATTCGCTTCAATCCAGTCGCGCGATTCACTTTCCGGTTGCAAGCGCCGAGGAGGCGAACGAGATGTTCGATGACATTACTTACTCGAAAGGAGCCGCAATCTTGAGGATGTTGGAGCAGTTCATCCAGCCAGAGCTGTTTCGAAAGGGTGTCTCCTCATATTTGAGAACACACGCCTTCGCCAACGCCTCCACTGAGGATCTCTGGCAGGCCCTATCGGATAAGTCCGGCAAGCCGGTCTCCGAGATCATGACTGCCTGGGTGAACAAACCGGGATATCCGCTCCTGAACATCGAGTTTCCTAATACCAATACTATAAGGCTCAGTCAGAAGCGTTTCCTCCTTTCTCCGAAAGATTCTGCTGCCGCAGGTGATGTAAATGTCTGGCAGGTGCCCGTCGGCATCCGCTCGGACCGCAGCAAACAGAGCCCAACAACGCGCCTGCTCCTCAATCGAAAGGAGCAGGAGTTTGGAGCCGATCTTGATGAGGGCGCACCACTTCTGGCCAACGCAGGTGCCAGTGGCTACTTTCGGGTTGTCTACCCGAAGGAGCATTTGGGCAGGCTCGAAGGGAGAATTGCAGACGGTCTTTCCGTGGCCGAGCGCTTTCAGCTCCTCTCCGACCACTGGGCCCTGTGTCTCGGCGGCAAGATCGGCATAAGCGATTATCTGCGGCTGACGGGTTGCTACAAGGAGGAATCCGACCCGGCTGTAGCTTCACTGCTGTGCTCCCAGCTATCCTACCTCGACCGGTTTGTCGACGACCACTCCAGGCGATCGTTTGCGCTCTTTGTGCAAGATCGACTCACAGGCATACACCAACGTCTGGGCTGGCAAGCATCGCCTGGAGAGCCACCGCTTTCCAAGTTGCTCAGAGGAACCGTTATCGAGACCTTGGGCACAATTGGACAGAACAAGTCGATTATCGAGAGAGCCCGACAGATGTTTGCCAAACTGGCAGAGAATCCGCAAGCAGTCGATCCTGATCTTCGCCAGGCAATCACAGACATCGTCGCCTACAACAGCGACGAAAGGCAGTTCGCCGCGATACAGAGCCTCTGGCGCTCGGCAAGCACGCCTGAAGACAAGGAGCGTTATCTTATGGCGCTGGCTGTCTTCCGAAAACCACGGCTCATAAACAGATGTTTACAGCTGGCGCTCTCTGCCTCGGTGCGCACGCAGGACGCACCGCATCTCATAGCCGGCGTCCTCAGCAATAATGCCGGAACGCAGATCGGCTTTAGCTTTATCTGTCGACACTGGAGTCGGCTGGCAAGACGTTTTCCCAGAAACCTGATGACAAGAATGATCGCTCATCTCTCCTCCCTGGACACAGAGGATCAGCTCTCCGGACTACGCGCTCTCTTCAACACGCATCCGCTTCCAGCCGGCAGCCGCACCCAGGAGCAGACACTCGAGAGGGTGTCCATTGCAGTTGCCTTTAGACAAGGCAGCGCCGAAAAACTCAATTCATGGATAAGAGAACATTACCCAGCAAGCAAGTCAGCAAGCAGTTTGCATTAACTTAGGCGGCTGAGGTAAGACAGTCTGCTGGCTGGCGTGGACCAAATTGCTGCTGAAGCGCTCCTCGACTATAATTTCCGTACAGGTACAAACCAGCCATGGCACGGAGGTCAATCCTTGTCTCTCCACAGAACTAGATTCTCGTACACAAGCGTGGAGGAATACCTCAAGAGCGAGGAAACATCCCCGATTCGCCACGAATACGTCGACGGGCGGCTTTTCGCAATGTCAGGAACCACTCGGCGGCATAATTTGATTGCTGGCAACATACACGCAATTCTCCACGCGCATTTGCGTGGGGGTCCCTGTAAGGTCTACATGTCTGATGTGAAAGCACGGGTTGAGGCGACAAATTGCTTTTACTACCCAGACGTTATGGTCTCCTGCGATACCTTCGACGACAAAAGCGTTTTCACATCCAATCCCCGTCTAATCTTCGAGGTCCTCTCACCCTCTACAGCAGCCATAGATCGCCGTGAGAAGCTCCTTGCCTACAGGCGGATTGAGACTCTTCGCGAATACGTCCTCGTTCACCAGCGCCGCAAGCAAGTAGATTTTTACCAAAAGGACAAAGAAGAGCGCTGGCAGCTAACGGAGCTAAAATCAAGCGACAGGCTAGCGCTCTCCTCAATTCCAGGCAAAACAATCGAGATTGCCG
>CAYPBX010000241.1:1580-4784 GCA_964409075.1 uncultured Candidatus Obscuribacterales bacterium | reverse complement strand
CAGGGAGCGGTTGTGTGGCGCCTCGGAGGAAAATGCGTGGCAAGCCGCTCAGCACCACACAACCGCTCCCTAGCAACGCAGACACCCTGGAGTGAATGTATAGGATTATGTTGCCAGAAACGCTTAGCCGCGGTTAATTTCAGGCGTGCTAATATACTGCCGGCTCGCAAGGGCTGCGGTTGCCCGAGCGGATCGCTTATATCTAATCGCGGGTAAAGTAGACAGTCAGGATATGTGCTGACAGATTGCTGGGTCAGCCCGGGGCGGTACCTAAATTTGCACAGATGACCGAACTTACTGTTGATACGGACAGACAAGCGCCTTATACCAGATTCAGCAACCTGGGAGATGCAATGCAGCAAGCCGCCTCTTGCCGCCGCTGCGGCCTGTGTGAAACACGGCAGAATGTTGTGCTTTTCGATGGCAATCCGCAGGCAGCTGTAATGGTCATCGGAGAAGGTCCGGGGCACTGGGAGGATGTGAAGGGAGTGCCGTTTGTAGGCCGGGCAGGGCAGCTGCTCACGAAAATATTAGAGTCGGTAAATTTGAATCGCAAAGAGGATACCTACATCTGCAACGTTGTTAAATGCAGGCCGCCCGACAACCGTGTACCAACAGAGGAGGAGGCAGAAGCCTGCCGTCCCTACCTGGAGGCGCAGATTGAGTTCGTCAACCCGAGGATTATTCTTCTTACCGGCGCTACAGCAGTCCGGCACATACTCAAGATTAAGGAACCTATCAGCCGTATACGGGGACAATGGTTTGATTATGCAAACGGTGCTAAAGTAATGCCGGTTTTTCATCCCTCATACCTCTTGCGCAATGATTCCCGAGAGGTTGGCAGCCCGAAATGGCTCATGTGGCAAGACATCAGGAAGGTTCGCAAACTTTATGACCAGGTGATAGCAACCTGAGTTCTGAGCAAATGGCGCTCGCGCATCGGGCATGGCAGGACACGAGGCAGCGGATGGGCAGAAAGGCAGAAGGATTTTTTGAGGAGCTCTTGGAGCAGCAGCTGGTCGAAGCCATAAACAACGACTTTGGCAGAGCTGTAATGCGCCTGCCCAATCAGGGACGGGGTGAGGTCAGGGACGAGGTGCTGGTCTATTTCTCGGCCATCGCTATGCAACAGATAAATGCCCTGGCCAGCAAATACCATATCGATGATCCCGATGCACTCAACGAGCTGTACCAGTTGACCCGCACCAATCTCATCCACGGTTTTCGTATCGGGCAGACGATGCGCTCTGCCTGGGGCTCCAGCTAAGAAAGAGCTTTCAGGCTATTGCAGGTAGCTGTAGCCGATTATTTACTCGGGCAGCTTTACCTTCTGCCAAACAGCAGAGGTAATCTGTGAGACAGCATTCATCATCCCCTGCCTGGTCGCATCTGAGGAGATGAGAACAACGCAGGCAAGCAACACCAGAGAGACATTGAAAAGAAAGAGCGGCCTCTGCAACCCCAGTACCCAGCCAGTTCTACTGAAGGCGTTCTTCGACCGCGAGCTCCAGCCGATCGCAGGAATATTCTGATATGTGCTGTGTAACTTAGGATAGGTGAAAATCTGCTGAGCACTCCTGAGTCTTACGAGCTCCTGCGGGGAGACGACCTTTCTGCCACAGTTGAGACAAAACTTGAGCTGATCCTTCAGCTCAGCAGAGCAATAAGTGCAGTAGTCGAGAATGAACTCTTCAGGCTCCCTCTGCGGCCCGGCCCAGAAGAGAGCAGAGATGCTCTTGGCAATCTTCTCGTACCAGGAGGTTGGCGAGCCAGGCGCAACAACTGGCGCTCCATCTGTGGTCTGCCCACAGCTTTGAGCAGACGATACCACCGTCTGGCTCTGCGGTGTCACAACGGGCTTGTCCTTCAAAATAGCCTCGTCAGCGAACCGCTCCAATCGATGGCTTCCGGCGCGTACAGTCGACCCATCAGATTCAATCGCCTGCAAAAGCTCGCGGCCAAAATCAGACATTGACTGATAGCGGTCATCCGGCTCCTTGGCAAGCGCTTTCCAGAGCACCTGCTCGAGCGCACAGCAGGCTGCCAGGGCAGGGTTGACCTCCTCCAGACGGGGCGGGCTTGCATAAAGCTGGCAGTCGATCATCTCAATTGAGCTCTTGGCAGTGAAAGGATGCCGCCCGCATACGGCCTCATAAATTACCAGGGCCAGTGAGTAGACATCCGACCGCCCGTCAATCGGATCCGAGCCCAGACACTGCTCCGGGCTCATGTAAGGCGGGCTGCCACAAACATCCCCTACTTTTGTAATCTCCCAGGACTGCCGGGAATCCTGGCTCCTCATCTTGGAGATGCCAAAATCAACAACCTCAACCCAGTCAGAATCGCCATTGCGCTCGGTGAGCATGATGTTTTCAGGCTTCAGATCCCGGTGCACAATCCCCTGCGCGTGAGCTGCAGATAAGGCGGTAACTGTCTGCTCAAAGATGTGCGCGGCTCTTGCCAACTCAAGGACGCCCTTCTCCTTAATAACGTGCTTGAGGCTCGTGCCATCCACGAAATCCATAACCAGATAGGGCTGATGCGAGCTTGAGAGCCCGAAGTCATAAAGCCTGATTGTATGCGGATGCTTCAACCGCGATACCGCCTTGGCCTCGCGATGGAAGCGCTTCACCGCCTCCGGCTCGCTGACCATGTGCGAGCGCAGCATCTTAATGGCTACAGTCCGGCCCAGGTTCTCATGCCGCCCCTTGTAGACGATGCCCATGCCGCCTTTGCCGATCACCGACTCGATTGTGTAGCGCTCGGCAATCTTCTCACCGATGAGCGGATCCTGCTCGACTACCGTCAGCGAAACAGAATCCTCCGGACAAACTGATAGTTCGTCCTCATACTCCGAGAAGCATTCCGGGCACCGCTTCACTGTCTGCTCTCCCCGGTTCTGGCTCTTAAATCAAAGAGCACAGCTGTCGCAGGGCGTAAGCCCCCTGCTTCCTGAATACCCAAGCAGCCGGGAGCTTAAACTAGTCTGTAATCGCTCCGTCGCAGGCTGCGCCTGCTCCTCCGCTCCTCACACGCGCGGCTGTGGGTTCCTGGGCCGGAACCCTCCGCCTCGCTGCCTGGGCATAAAATTCAAGAGTCGCTTTGCCTCTTAGCTCCCTCGTAGCTCCGCTCCTCACACGCGCGGCTGCGGGTTCCTGGGCCGGAACCCTCCGCCTCGCTGCCTGGGCATAAAATTCAAGAGTC
>CAYPBX010000241.1:0-1480 GCA_964409075.1 uncultured Candidatus Obscuribacterales bacterium | reverse complement strand
GCCCCAGGCCCTGGCTGCGCCAGCGCGCGGCTTTCGCTACGCTCGGCTATCAGATAAACTCGGTCATTACTGAGTTGCTGACCAGATAGCTGTCGGCTGCAAGGCGCATGTGCCCGTCTTCAACTTCAATCAGCCCGGCAGCCTCAAGGCGCGCGATTGTCGGTGCAAATCGGTCGGTCAACTCGAAGCCGTAAAGGGCAGCAAACTCAGCTAGATTCACACCGGAGACCATGCGCAGGCCAAGAAAGATGCCCTCGGCAAGCCTTGTATCGTCATCGATAATCTCAAAGGTCTCGTTGCCTGTGGGATCGGCAAGATAACGTTTCAGCGACTTCCAGTTGGAGGAGCGCACGCCGTTAAGATAGCGATGAGCAGATACCCCGAAACCTTGATATTTCCTGTTCTTCCAGTAGTTAATGTTATGGGCGGACTCAAAGCCAGGGCGGGCGAAGTTAGAAATCTCGTACTGCCTCAGCCCGGACTGGAAAGCCCGGCTCCGCAAAAGTCCGTACATCTGCGCGAAGATCTCCTCATCGGCACAATTACCTTTCTCTCGCGGCAGGCGCCTATAAAGTGGCGTACCGGGCTCGAGCATGAGACCGTAAGCTGAGAGGTGATCGAGCCTGAAGGAGAGAATCTCAGCCAGCGTCTCCCCCCAGCTTTTCAGCGTCTGTCCTGGCAAGCCATACATGAGGTCGCAGCTGAGCGCAAAGCTCCCTGTGGAGATAGCCAGCTCAAGCCCGGAAAGCGCCTCGGCTGCCGTGTGATCCCTTCCTAGCGCCGTCAACTCCGTATCGTTTAGGCTTTGAATCCCGATCGACAGCCGATTAATCCGGCTCTCCTGCCAGCCTGCAAGGCTTTCGGCTGTAATCACCTGAGGGGTCGTCTCCAGGGTTATCTCCGCACAAGGCGAGATGCCCCAGAGCTTATCGAGGGTAGCTGTCGTGCGGGCAATATAGGAGGGATTCACATAGCCAGGGGTACCGCCGCCAAAAAAGATTGTCTGCAAAGGACCGCCCTTGTCACCGCCATGCGCCCGTCCTTCAGTCTCCTGCCAGAGAGTCTCGAAATAAATCGGAATTAGATTATCTGCCCCCTGAAAGGCAGCAAAGTCGCAAAAGTCACACTTGTGAGCGCAGAAAGGGATATGAACATAGACGCTTGTGGCCATTGAGGCTTGATATTGCAAGGCAAAGGCTTACTATTTAATCGGCTGCACCAGCCCAGAGGCCAACCTGCCCTGGCAGGTTGGAGTTGATGAGGATATGAGATACAGGTCCAGCAATCCTTCAACCATCTGCCCGCCCGCACCAACCCATTGGCTGTATGCCCTTACGCTGGCAGTCATGTTATCAGCTTCTACCGATCGAAACCCGGCTTCCTGCCTGGCAGCCGCTCCAACCGGGAAGGAGAAGAGAACCCAGAGCGCTGCCGACCTGCTCATCAAGCAGGATGCCGCTCTTCACAACTGGATAGGTTC
>CAYPBX010000240.1:0-4785 GCA_964409075.1 uncultured Candidatus Obscuribacterales bacterium | reverse complement strand
ACGAGAAAGATTGCCAGCCAGAACCTGTCTATTCCCGCGAGACCCTGCATTCGCCCGAGTTGATCCACCTCTGGCTCCAGGGGCGGCAAGGGGACTGCCCCGCTGCTGACCTGAGACCAGGCGACCATGGGCTCGCAAAGGCAGAAGACAGCCAGTAGAAGAGCTATCAACAGAAGATATGAGCTCGACCTGCCAAGCACCATAGTAGACCCCACGCCGCCGACAGTTTACACCCTCATTGTAAAGTCATAGAGTGGTTATCGTAAGCAGGGCTCACCAACCGGAGATCAGGGCTGAAGATTAAATCTGCCTGGCAGCCCTGGATGAACATCCTCCTTTTCGATGACCACCGACAACCTCCGCCTGCCCCAATTGCCTTTACGCTCCTCGTAAACCCCGGGAATGACGTTGCTACAGAAGCCACAGCGGTTGCCCTTCAGCCGGTAAGCTCCCAGCTCGTACCAGTCCCTCTCGATCACCACTTCGCCGCAGCTGTCGCAGTAGGTGCTCTGCCGCTCAACATCGTACACGTTGCCCGTATAAGCATACTTGATGCCAGCGCTCAATGCCTGTTCCCTGGCCCTTATGAGCGTTTCATGCGGGGTGTGCGGCCTGTGCATGAGCTTGAAATCTGGATGAAAAGCGGTGAAGTGCACAGGAACATCATCTCCGACATTATTGATGATCCAGTCGCACATGCGATCAATCTCCTCGGGCGAGTCGTTCTCCTCGGGAATAACCAGGTTGGTTATCTCGAACCAGACGTCAGTGTCGTGCTTGAGCCATCTGAGCGTATCGAGCACAGGCTCGAGCCTGGCCAGGCTGAGCTTCTTGTAGAACAGCTCCGTAAAAGCCTTCAGATCGACATTGGCAGCATCCATAACCGAGTAAAACTCCCCCCTCGCTTCCGGGGTTATGTAGCCTGCTGTCACTGCGACCGTCTTCAGTCCACGCTCCCGGCAAGCAGCTGCAGTATCAATAGCGTACTCGGCCCAGATGACCGGATCGTTGTAGGTGAATGCCACCGACCGGCAACCAAGCTTTACAGCTGCCTGGGCAATCTCCTCTGGAGTGGCGCGCTCGCTTAATATGGCTGTCTCTCGCGATTTGCTGATCGACCAGTTCTGGCAAAATCGGCAACCCAGATTACAACCGGCTGTACCGAAGGAGAGCACGCTAGAGCCAGGCAGGAAATGATTGAGAGGCTTCTTCTCTATAGGGTCCACACAGAAACCTGTGGAGATGCCGTAAGTAGTCAGAATCATCTCCCCGCCCACATTCTGCCTGACAAAACAGAACCCTCTGTCCCCGTCTTTCAAAACGCAGGCCCTGGGGCAGAGATCGCAGTGAATCTTAGCCTCCTGGGTTGTGTGCCACCACCTGCCACGATAGTTACCGCTTAGAAGAGCAGGCTCCTCGGAAAGCATCTGCAAGCCTTGCAGATGCTCTTGCTCAAGGTCGGCTGCATCGCTGCCGGCCTCGACTTTTCCTTCAGATGGATTGCAGCAACCGGTCATCTTTCTCTCCACAGCCGGGCCTATGCCTGGCTAATCTGGCAATCCCAGACCACCTGTAGACCATCTTATCGCTTACGCGCGCCTCTTACCATTTGCCCCGCAAAAGGCTTCTAATATGACAGGGGTTTGGCCGCCATGGAACCATCATTATTCTGCCATTTTCGGCAGTTAAGCTGAGAGCCATCAGACTGTAAGCTCGGAGGTCCAATATGCAAGATCAGGTCAGTCAACTCGATCGGATTGATAGAGCAACCGGAATAACAGGTGGACTAGCAGACCGATTGGATCTAAATCGCAATCCCAGTCAAGAAGAGCTGATCGATGCCAGATCGCACAATAATCCCGCCTTGCAGGTCGACCAGATGGTCGCTGCCGGGTTTCCTTCTCCCTGGGAGATTTTCTCCGACACGGCCAGGGGCGCCTGGACACTCGCCGTTGGTATTCCCTCTCAAGCTCTCAAGGAGATCGGCAGGGGAATGCAAGGCCTGGGGCTGCCCGGAGGCAAGGCAGTTGAGAATGTCGGGCAGGTGGGTGTCGATGCTGCGCTGTCACCGCACAGGAACAGAAGACCACCCGATCACGCAAGAGATTGAGTGTTCCAACTTTGCGCACTGGGAGTATAGCAAAGGCACGGTAGGCGCCACAGTCAGGAGCCAGAGCGACTCTTGAATTTAACGCCCAGGCAGCGAGGCGCAGGGTTCCGGCCCAGGAACCCGCAGCCAAGCGATGGGAGCGCGGAGCAGGCGTACAGTTGAGAGCGCGAGCGACTCTTGAATTTCACACTCATGGAGTGGAGCGTAGCAGCCCGTTACCGGGCTGCGCAGCGGAACGTGATATGAGCGAACGAGGCAGCGCAGCTGCCGAGGGAGCGGTTAATAATAAAGACTCCCCCAGACCGCCTCCAGCTGGTCCATTCGCTTATATATAATCACTTTCTCATGGCGGTTGCCGGTGCAGTAGGCCTGCCAGTACAGATCCCACCAGTTGCGATACGCCTCATCTCTTCCCTTCTGCGACTCCGCATCTAGAACCTCTGTACCGAGGACCACAGGTTTGAGAAAGCAGCCATCCGGCCCGCACTCAGTGCTGGGAAAGTCGTCCGCGCTTAAGCGCTGCTGCTTTTTCTCCTGCCAGGCCTTCATGAGATGATGCTCGGTTGCCGGGTAGAGATTTTTCACCTGCAGGGCAAAGATATCGTCCCGCCGGCGGCAACGATCTGGATGAAACTCCACAACGCCATCAGACGGCAGTCTCGACCCTGGCTTGAGCTGCTGCCCCTGAACATCCATGACAGTCACATATCCAGGGAATGTCGTGATAAGCCTGTCAAACAGAGCCTGCTGAATCCGCCGCCAGAGTTGAACGGTTAGCTTGAAATGACCGTTTGAGATAGCCAGGGCAGCATTTACTGTCTTCAGGCACTTAACGAGCTCATAAAGCTCAGGCGGTATATGGTTTTTGTCCAGGGAAAGATAATACTGATATGCCTCATTAAGGGCTAGTTTTTGACGTCGATCGACTCTGGCCACGATACCCCCGGGATCGTATCCCCATCTCCAAGTAAGTTCTTGCGATATCTTATATACCCAGAAAAAGGTCAGAGCACTCACCAAATGGCAGAAGAGCCTCACAGCTGAATCGTCGGTCTGGCGCCGGCAAGACACCCATACCTGACACCGTCGTTCTTGACTGGGACGGATAACTCAGGGGGAGCCTTACCTCTTGATGCGCCTATCTCACAGCGTAGCGGGAGAGAATCTCATCCCAGAAGCCCTGAGCCTTGAGAATAACCTCAGCCACTTCGCGGACAGCCCCGCCTCCTCCGGAGGCCTGCGTAACCAAATGAGCACAAGATTGAACCTCCCGACGCGCATTTGCAACCGCTGCCGCCAGACCTACCTGCCGCATGAGTGGAACATCGGTGAAATCGTCCCCGATAAATGACAGCTCTTCATCAGCCAGGCCCTCCTCCTTGCGGATCCGCCTGTACACATCAATCTTGTTCTCGAGAACTCCCTGAAAGACAAAGCTCATTTTAAGTTGGGCGGCCCGCTCGACTACCGCCTGTGAGTTGCGCCCGCTGATTACTCCTGTCTTTATGCCGCAGGAAGAGAGCCAGGTAAGCCCAAGACCATCCTGAGAGTTGAAACCCTTTGTCTCAATTGCACACCCTGAATCGAACGCAAAGGAGATCGTTCCATCTGTCAGCACACCATCGACATCCATAAGCAGCACCTTGACGCGGGATGCCCGCATCATAATTTCGCTGGAAAGACCTGCGGATGCCGCACCGGATGTTTGCTTCACAATTATCACCCCCGAAGCCGGGAAGCAAAGAACGTTAGGGGCATTATCATACCTTTCCCTAGTCTGCCCTGCCGGATAGAAATCTCAGCCTCTCGGGTAGGATGTTCACAGATACAGCCTGGTTGCCTGCAACAAGGACCGATGCCTGAGGTCTCGCTGCCCATCACCGTGCTCATCGTCGAGGACCATCAGGTTACGCTCGACGGTCTCAAGCTTGGACTCTCTAAGGAGAGTGACATCTTTGTGGTTGGAACAGCTTGCGACAGCGACCAGGGTCTGGCGCTGGCCAGGCAACTGAGGCCAGACATCATCCTCCTGGATTTACACCTGCCCGGTAAGCAGGGCCCCCGGTCTATGACCCGGGACTTCCTGTGCGTGCCTGGCTGCCGGGTAATAGTCTTCTCCGGGGAGAGCCGCATGGCTTACATTCAGACGGTGCTCGGCATGGGCGTCTCAGGCTATCTGCTCAAATCCGAGAGCGTAAGCAAAGTAGGCGAGACTATCCGCGAGGTAATGTCCGGCAAGAAGGCAATCATCTCGGAAGAGCTCATTTCCGATCAGACCAGGGTGACGCGCTCCGAGCAACAGGTATTGAAGATGCTGGCTCGCGGCATGAAATACCAGGACATAGCAGACCGGAGACAAACATCCCCGGCAACTGTACGCAAGCAGTGCGAGCTTCTCCTCTTGAAGTTGGGGCTGAACAGCCGCGAGGAGCTGATTGCCTGGGCAGTGAAGAGCGGCTACGGTGGGCTTGAGCTTGACACATGAGCCTGTGGTCACAATTGCTCCAGCTTTTGGGCCTTGCTGATCCAGGCCGGCAGCAGGCCGACAGCTCCACCCCAAGCTCGGCTCTTCAGGCTGACAACGCTGCCGAGAGCCTGGCGCAGCCCTACAAGCAGCTGCCCGACAGCAATCCTGAGCGTTCGTGGAACTCCTTGCTGTCCCGGTCAATCACGAT
>CAYPBX010000239.1:0-4802 GCA_964409075.1 uncultured Candidatus Obscuribacterales bacterium | reverse complement strand
ATGGTACTTGCCCTTTGCGTTGGAAGTATTTCTCCAGGACGCTGCGCACAAGCGGTGCTGCTACTGCCCCACCGCCGCCGCCATGCTCGACAAAAGCGCATATGGCAATTTCAGGATCATCTGAGGGCGCGTAAGCGCAGAACCAGGCGTGCGTCTTGCTGCCTGTAGGCGGAGCTTCTGCTGAGCCTGTCTTTCCTGACACTTGCACATTAGGGAGCCGACAGCGGCCTCCAGTGCCAGCAGCAACAACTGCCTTCATGCCGCTGCGCACAACGTCCATGTATTCCTTCTTAACAGGAGCTTTCTCCAGGGGTGGATGCGGCAGCTGTCGCTCGCCTATCTTTTTGACCAGGTGCAAATTTGGAACCTGTCCGCTCATAGCCAGACCAGCAAATACTCGCGCCGCTTGTGCCGGGGTCATGAGGACATAGCTCTGGCCGATGGTCATATGCAGCGTGTTGCCTGGATACCACTTGTCCTTGAGAGCACGCCACTTCCAGGCTGAGTCAGGCACCAGCCCCGATGGCTCATTAGGAAGCTCTACTCCTGTGGGTCGCCCGGCACCGAAGGCTACCGCCCACCTCTTTATGTCTTCAGGAGCCAATTTTAGTCCCATCTGGTAGAAAGCAGAGTCCCTCGACCACTGCATGCATTGAATTAGATTGAAAAGGCCGGACGCTCCAGTCCAGTCACCGAAGAAGAAGCCGCCCAAGGAGATGCCGCCAGAGACGCGCAATTTGGTGTCAGGCTTGATTACGCCCTTGTGGAGAGCTGCCAACATTGTAATAGGCTTCCAGATTGATCCCGGCGGAAAGCCGGAGATGGCACGGTTGTGCATTGGATGATTGGGAGCATTTAGCGTAGCCCAGACCTTCGGTGTAATGCTGCGCGTAAATACGTTGTTATCGAAGCTCGGGCGGGAGACCATAACCAGGACCTCCCCTGTTTTCGGCTCGACAGCTACAATGGCGCCGCTCCTTCCTTCCAGAGCTGTGTATGCTTGTCGCTGCAGGTCAAGATCAATTGTTAATACCATCGATTTGCCAGCTTGATATTTCCTGGTAACTTCCGGCCTGGCTGTCGCCTTAGAGAAGGACTGTCCGAGAGCGTTAACCCTTATGCGTTGCTCACCGTCTACTCCGCGCAGCTGATCGTCGTAGATCCGCTCGATTCCGTCTTGCCCGACAATGTCTCCCATCCTGCGGTCAGGTCGTTTATCTAGCTGCTGGCTGGTAATTTCGCCAGTGTAGCCAAGCACGTGAGCCAGCATCTCACCATGGGGATAGGTTCGGCTTATGTCAGGCAGAATGTCCATGCCGGGCAGATTGAATTGCTGCTCGTAGAACCGCCCGACTGTCTTGAGATCAAGATCGCGCTCTATCACCACAGGCAATACCGAGCTAGACTCCTTAGCTCTGACAAGTCTGTTTTGCAATTGATCCCTGGGAAGATCGAGCATGAGGGCAAGGCGGCCAGATAAATCGCCAATATCTTCCAGCTGGCTTGGAATTGCAACCAAGGAGAGCGTCTGCTTGTTAGCTGCCAGCAGGTTGCCGTTGCGGTCGCGAAGGATACCGCGCGGCGCTCTCAAGAAGATGACCCGGCTGGAATTTTCTACGGAGCGCGCCTTATAGTAATCGTAATGAACTATCTGCAGCCAGGCTAGCCTGGCCAGCAAAGCGCCCATTAGAGCAACAATGGCAAAGGCAAGCACCCATAGCTTGGAGGCTAGATCTCTGCGTCTTCGGTAAGGCGCTCCTACACTCTCAATCATTCTTGACCGGTGCTGCGCAGGCTCATCTCTTATGCGTCCTTGCTGCTCTCGCCAGCAAAGTCGTGCCAGCGACGCATGGGAAAGTAACAAAATGGTGCAATCACCGCGTTCACGACAGCCTCGGGAAGAGCAATGCGTGCCAGATGGAGGAATGACTCCTCTCTTCCAGAAAACCACAGCTCAACGGCCATTATAGCTTCTGCGAAGACGGTGGCCAGAAGTACTACGGGGATGCACAAGAGAACCTCGCGCTGAAGCTTGCGCGCGCAAAAATAACCGGCAACCCAGCCTACAATTGGAAAGGATAGCGGGTAAACAGGCGCTACCGATGCATAAAGTGCCCCGGTGAAGGCGCCAACCAGAAAGCCTGAGAGCGAGCCGGACATAAGTTGTCTGAAAAATACCTGCCGGGCGGTCATCACCTTGAGGTCATCGCTGGTCAAAGGCGGCAGCCTGGAGCCAAAGACAAATCCCCAGAGGATCGTAAGAGTCAAAGGCAAAGAGCAGACAGCTCCATGAAAGAAGAAACCGTTCAAGACAGTCAGTTGCATCAGCCAGGCCAGGTAGATAAGCATCGCAACTGCCACAACAGTAAGCGACCTTCTTCTCTCTCTCATAGAAAAGACAGACATAGGGAACTTCCTACCTGCTCAGAGGGGGAACTATGAGCACCTGATGAAGATCGTAGAAGTTGGCTGACAATCTGACCTCAATGAACACAGTTGTGCCGTCCGTGTCCCTTCTCAAATTAACTACCACTCCTACAGGATGCTCAGAGGGAAAGATGCCGCCGTTACCAAGACTGACAACTTCATCGCCTACATCAACCGCGCTGCCTACAGGAACGAAGTTAATTACAGCTGGCCTCTGGTGACGGCCGCTGAGAACTCCAGGCTGACCTATACGTTTGACCAGAACACCCATCTTCTGAGCTGGATCGGTCAAAAGGCGTACCACGCTTGCTCTGTCCGAGACCGAGACAACCTGCCCGACCACACCCTCGTTTGTAATCACAGCCGAGCCTTGAACCACGCCGTCGCGGCTGCCCTTATCGATGGTCACCTGCTCGAACCAATTGTCCGGGTTCCTGGTTACCACCTCAGCTGAAATGGTGTGTCTGTCAATTTTCTCCTTAAGTCCCAAAAGATCACGCAGCCTCTGCGTGTCGCTGGCCTGCTGCTTATAGTCTGTGACCTCAATCTCGGCATCGGCTAGCTTCTTCTCCAGATATTTAATACGGGCGGAAGCCTTGAGTAGCTGCTCGGCCAGGTTCTTAGTTGATTCCACCTGGTGAGCGCTCCTGGTCAAAATACTGGCGATCCATGTATGAGTTGTGAGCACAGCACCGCTTATAGGTCCTGCCAGCATCCATAAAAGAATAAGCAAAAAGGCCAACTCAAAGACTGCTTCTGAATCAATGGGAAAGTGGCTCTGTCCCCTGGCAGTCACCATTCCACCTTACAGTTCTGGAATCGTGTGCTCCAGAACGGTCCTGAAAGAAGGATCAGAGAGCATCCTTCCCGTGCCGACAGCCACAGAATCTAGAGGCTCGTCGCAGATGAAGACCGGCACCTCAGTCTCGTTGGCAATAAGCTCATCCAATCCCTGTAGCCGGGCTCCGCCGCCTGTCAGCATGATGCCGCGATTGAAGATATCAGCAGCTAATTCCGGCGGGGTCCGCTCGAGGGTGCGCTTAATCGCCTCGATGATTGAGCACAACGGTTCGGCTAGCGACTCCCTGACCTCACCGCGGCTTACAGTCACGGTCCTGGGCAGGCCGTTGATTAGGTTCAATCCACGCACATCGTACTTGTCGTTGTCGATTGTCTTGAAGGCGGAGCCCAGCCGAAACTTGATCTCTTCGGCAGTACGCTCGCCGATAGCCAGGCTGTGCACTTTTTTCATATAGTTGATAATCGCCTCGTTCAGCTCATCACCTGCAACACGAATCGATTCGTTGACAACAATTCCGGAAAGACTGATGACGGCAACCTCAGTAGTACCGCCGCCGATATCAACAATCATCGATCCTGTCGGCTCGGTTACTGGAAGTCCTGCTCCAATTGCTGCTGCCAACGGCTCCTCGGGCAGGTAGGTGTCTCCGGCACCGGCGTTATACGCAGCATCGCGCACGGCACGCCGCTCTACTGCTGTGACACCCGAGGGAACAGCAATGGCGATATCCGGCTTCATGAAGGAGCGCTTGCCAACTACACGATCGATGAACTTCTCGAGCATGAGTCGAGCCGACTTGAAGTCGGCAATCACCCCGTCCTTCAAGGGTCTGGTGGCAATAATACCCTGGGGTGTCCGCCCGATCATCTGTCGGGCCTCCTCGCCTACAGCAAGCGGTAGCTTCGTCTCGCTGTCTATGGCAACGACGGACGGCTCACGTAGCTTGATGCCTTCGTTCTCAACGTAGATGAGGGTGTTAGCGGTACCAAGATCGATACCGATTCTTCTTGAGAATTTGAAAAGCCCAAACAACCCGAACTCCTCGCATGAGAATTAGAAGCCGTGCCGAGTTTAGTCTAGCACGAACGCCTCATTTCAAGGGGCATCAGGCTCACATGCTACCTGTCCTCTTTCGCCAGACATGGCGCTGAGCAGGCGCGGCAATCAGGCACAGCCTAGCTTCTCGCCAACCTGGTCATACTCATAAAATCCGCGGCCGGTCTTACGTCCCAGATGACCGGCAGCCACCTTCTGCCTGATGAGCGGGCAGGCTCTGTATTTGGGGTCCCCGAAGCCTCTGTAGAGAGTATCCATGACGTGCAGGCAGATGTCCAAACCGACAAAGTCAGCCAGGGCCAAAGGTCCCATCGGATGGTTGTAACCGAGCGTCATGCCCAGATCAATCTCCTCGGCAGATGACAGTCCTTCCATAAGAGCAAAGGCCGCCTCGTTGATGAGCACAAGCCCCAGGCGCGTAGTAACAAAGCCTGGCATGTCTTTGGCGATGATGACCACCTTGCCAAGACTGCGAGCGTAGTCCGTTATGGTGTTAATCGTCTGCGCTGCGGTATCC
>CAYPBX010000238.1:0-4855 GCA_964409075.1 uncultured Candidatus Obscuribacterales bacterium | reverse complement strand
GTGTATCAGCTGTCCTGCCATGGTGCCGGTGGGCGTGCAGGCTTGAAATTGCAGTCACTGAATGTTGGCTTATGTTTGGCGTGCGCCTGTGATAGAGGGATACAATGACCGGTCAGCGGGGCTGCCATACCATTGGCGCCTCGCAGGATATCCCTGGCAGAGCGCGCAGAAAGGGCAGGGCGCAGGTTGGCTGACACTACCAGGCCGGCGGTCTTGAGAAGAGGAGATAGCGTGGCGGTTGTCGCGCCTGCCAGCCTGCCGTTTCATGCAGCCTCGCTCCAGCCTGCGCTTGACAGGCTGTCAGAGCTTGGACTGGCGGTAAAGAAGGGTCGGCATCTCTTTCATTCTTGGGGTGAATTTGCCGGGCGTGACCGGGAGAGGCTCGAGGATCTGCATCTTGCTTTTGCGGACAAAGAGGTCAAGGCGATCTTCGTAGCGCGGGGCGGCAATGGTTGTGCGCGCCTGCTGCCGATGCTGGATTTTGATCTGATCAAGGACAACCCAAAGATAATTGTCGGTTTTAGCGACATCACGGCTTTGCTGATTCCTGTCTTCCAGATCTGCGGGCTGGTTACCTTTCACGGTCCAACTCTCGGGACGCTCCTGCGCAGCGGTTACACTTACGCCTTCTGCCAGCGCGCGCTGATGGACAGGGAGCCGCTGGGGCTGATCGAGGATCCGGAGCTGGAATCTCCCTGGAGCCCTCCGTATCCCGCCCGGACCTTTGCTATAGCTCCCGGCAGGGCGCGCGGACAGCTCAGCGGTGGTTGCATGACGGTCATCCGTCAGCTGATGGGCAGCCGGTATGAGATAGAGACCGAAGGGAAGATCGTCTTTCTGGAGGATGTGTCTGAGGAGCCGCACAGTCTGGAGAGGATGCTGGCGCAGCTCTTGCTTGCCGGCAAGCTTCAACGCGCCGCCGGTATCATAATCGGTGAGTGCGTCAGCTGCAATCCGGGGGACAGCAAGCGGAATGTCCTGCCTTTGAACTCGAGTTTCGAGCAGATTGCCAGGGAGCGCCTGAGCGATCTCGGCATACCGGTTGCTTTCGGCATGAGGATAGGACATGGTTGGCAGCAAGTCACCCTGCCACTGGGGGTAATGGCATCCCTGCAGGTGGCTGGAGAGACTGTCAGGCTGGAGATAGAGGAGAGCGCTACGAGTGATTAAGCCTCCGGCTCTGAAAATGGGCGATAGAGTTGCCCTTGTTTGTCCCGGAAGTCGCCCGGCAGGCCCGCATATTTTCAGGCGGTGTCTGAATGTTGTTGAAGAGATGGGCTTCCAGCCGGTGCCGGGTCAGCACGTGATGAGCATGCACGGCTCGATGGCAGGCACGGACAGCCAGAGGCTCGGAGATCTTCATAACGCTCTGGTAGATGAGTCAATAAAAGGCATCTTCTGTCTTACAGGAGGATATGGTGCCATTCATCTTCTGCCATGTTTGGATTGGCAACTATTTGCCAGGGCACCAAAAATGGTGATGGGCTGTCAGGACAACACGCATCTGCTCAACGCTATAACTGTGAAAACTGGGTTGGTGACCGTGCACGGCCCGAATCTGGATCAAATAGATTCGCGAGCAACCTTCCAGCGTGTTCTGGGTGCTGTCAGCTCGACAAATATCCCGGAGCCGGTTCATGCCAACAGGGAGGGTCCGGATCACCTCGGTGGCAGCCACCCCCTGGCTCCGGTGGGAGGAGTCGCGCGCGGAAGGACGGTCGGGGGCAATTTGACGGCGTTGGTCTCCCTGCTGGGAACCCCTTTTGCCCCGGACTTCAGGCAAGCGCTCATCGTGGTCGAGGACAGGAACGAGAGGGCTGACCTGTTGGAGCGGTGGTTTACCTCTCTTTACCTTTCCGGCGCGCTCGAAAGAGCCAGCGGTGTCGTATTTGGTGAATTTGTAAACTGCGATATGAGAGGGCGCTACAGCATGCTATCTGCGGAGGAGCTTTTGGAGGACAGGCTGGTATCACTTGGCAGGACCGGTTGTTTTGGCTTTCCTTTCGGACAGGGTGAATTCACAGCTCCTTTTGCTCTCGGCATCGAGGCGACTCTCGATGCTGATGCTGGCAGGGTCGAATTTCACGAACCAGCATTTGTGTAGAAGCTATGATGGGGAGCGCAGCACAGCGTAATGAGAGCGGAGCGCTGGAGGGCCGGCTAATGAAAAATCTCCTGCTCCAGCTGGCTGCCCGGGTAGTCACCCTGCCGCAGTTGGGAGAGAACCACGGGGATAAAATCCATTATGTCGGCGGCGATGATGCCGGTTGTGCCGATCTCTTCCGAGGCAAGGTCGCCTGCGGCTCCGTGGACATAGGCTCCGGCTATAGCAGCCTCGAATGGTGTCATGCCCTGCGCCATCAGTCCGCTGATGATACCAGATAAGACATCACCAGATCCGGCAGTAGCCATCGCTGAATTGCCGGTGGGATTAATGAATGCCCGTCCGTCCTGGCTGGCTATTACAGTACGGGCGCCCTTCAGCACCACCGTGCAACCGAACCTTTCTGCTGCTGCCTGCGCAGCAGCCAGCCTGTTGCCCTGGATCTCCTGTACTGTCGAGCCTGTTAATCTAGACAGCTCCTTTGGGTGCGGAGTGAGGACAAAGTTGCCGGCTTTGTCTGGAAGTACTGATGGATCTTTGGCGATGGCATTCAATCCGTCCGCATCTATGAGACATGGATTGTGAATGTCCTGGAGAAGTCTGTGGACGAACTTAACAGTCTCCTCGTTTTGCGACAGTCCTGGTCCTAAGGTCACTGCATCTGCTCTCTTGAGATCAGCTTCCAGCTCTGCAGCAGCCGCTGGCGCAATTGTCTTTGCCCCTGTTTCCGTCAGCCATTTGAAGGTAATCTCCTCCGCTGGCAGCACGCTTGCAAGCGAGTGCGGTGCTGCCAGAATGGACAGGCCTGCTCCACTTCGCAGAGCGCTCTTAGAGGAGAGCAGCGCGGCACCGGGCATGTCCTGACTGCCGGCAATAGTAAGGACGTGCCCGAAGGCGCCCTTGTGGGCATCTACGGGGCGGGAAGGCAGATGCGCGCGGAGCCTGGTGGCTGTTGAAAGCCACCTTGTCGGCGTCTCTTCGGCGGGGACAGGAGATGGTGCTGGCTCGGGAAGACCGATATCCACTATCTGCAGCCGGCCGCACATCCTTGCTCCCGGGTGCGTGACCAATCCAGCCTTCAGATAAGCGAAGCTGACTGTATGATGCGCAGCGATTGCGATTCCCATGATCTCACCGGTATCGGAGTTGATCCCGGAGGGGATGTCGATAGCCAGAACCGGCTTACCGGAATCGTTCATCGCCTTGATGACCTCTTTGAAGACCCCCTCTACCGGCCTTGAAAGCCCAGTGCCGAGAAGGGCATCAATAAGCAGTCCGGACCGGCTTATTCCTTGCTCTACCGCAGGAAGATCTGCCGCTCCCACCCTGGTGATTTTGACAGCGAGCTTCTCGAGAATGGTCAAATTGACGGCGCTTTCCTGCCTCTCATCTCGAGACTCGCCATCAGGATCGATCAGGTAGACGTAGACAGGGATGCCGGACATATGAAGGTAGCGGGCAAGCACAAGCCCGTCACCACCATTGTTTCCCCTGCCGCAGAAGACGGCGACCGGAGCCGGGTTGTCGGCATGCATTGCGGCTGCCGCCTCGGCAGCCTCACGTCCGGCTATCTCCATCAGCACTAGACCCCATTGCGGATGGCAGGAGGCAATCCACGCCGACTCCTGCGCACGCAGCCGGGCGGTGGTGGGGATCCTGGTTGATACTCTCATCAATAACCTCGCTTTGGCCTCGATTGGCTGCGTGCGCTCCGTTAGGGCTTGCTGCTTGTGCAATGGGACTGGTTGCTCTCATCTGCCTTTACGACAATACAGCGGACATCGTGGAAGGCTGCTTTTTTCTCCAGGGGTGGGATGGCCAGCCGGCACCGCTCCTCGGCGAGCGGACATCGTTGTGCGAAGCGGCAACCCGGCGGAAGGTTAATGAGACTGGGCGGCTGTCCCTCGATCGATTTCAATCTGGCTGAGCCCGGACGTGGTATCGACTCCATGAGACCGACAGTATAGGGATGCCTGGGGTTGGCGAAGAGCTCCACGACCGGCGCTTGCTCTACTAGGGAGCCCGCGTACATCACGGCTACCTGATCGCACATCTCAGCTACGACGCCGAGATCGTGCGTTATGAGCAGAATTGCAGTGTTGTGCTCCCTCTTAATGAGTCTGAGCAGATCGAGAATCTGTGCCTGGACCGTGACATCGAGCGCGGTGGTAGGCTCGTCGGCAATCAGGAGCTTCGGGTTGCAGGAGAGAGCCATGGCGATCATTACCCGCTGGCGCATGCCGCCGGAAAACTGGTGCGGATACTCGTCTATGCATCTGGTTGCCTGGGGGATACGTACCGCATCCAGCGCCTCAATCGCCTTCAGGCGAGCCGCCTTGCGGCTGATGTTCTGGTGCAGCTCGATTGCTTCAATTATCTGCTCCCCTACCGTATATACGGGGTTGAGTGAGGTCATCGGATCTTGCGGGATGAGTGCAATGTAATTGCCACGCAGCTGCCGCATCCTGGCTTCAGGAAGATCAACAAGGCTCTGACCAGCAAAGAAGATGCGTCCTGATACGATGCGGCCGGGTGGCGGGACGAGCCTCAATATGGACAGGGCGGTGACTGATTTTCCGCAGCCTGATTCCCCCACGATGCCAAGAACCCCGCCAGCCTCGATCGAGAAACTTACGTTATCGACTGCTTGACCAAGGCCCGTTTCGGTGTCGAAGACAGTCGACAGTTCCTGGACATCAAGCAATGGCATTGTTGACTGACCGATTATCCAGCAATTTCACGGTATCACAC